>JAFGQK010000088.1 GCA_016935735.1 Spirochaetales bacterium
CCCCTGTTTTGTTAATAGTATTCAGATTTTAGAAAATAGCCCCCGGGTTTGGCATTCCCTTATTTTAACAGGTATGCTTACTGCCGGGGGCGCTATCACCTATAAAGTAATTTAAGGTATTAATAAAAAATTAAATACCGGATATATCTTTTGAAATGGTAAAAAGATCGTATCCTGCCCGAAGTAGGAAAAAATAGACTAAAGCTTGAAAAATAAATTTGAAGGATAATGAACAGTATTGCTTATATATTTTGCCTGTATCATTATTATCAAAGGATTATAAATTAACCTGTTCATTTGTTTTTGCTTTTGCTTTTGCTTCTTGTAGCTACCTTTGCTGTCCGGCTGATGGTGTTAAAGACATAATCACCTCCTATTCGATTTTTTCCCAGTTTATTTTATACCCGATTTTTTCAGCTGCTTTCTCGATATCCTCATCTGTATGATATAACATAGCAGCAGGAGCTATTACTGTTCCCTGTTCTGATTTTGTAAATAGTCTGGCTACATGGTGTTTTGCTCCGATCTCTTCAGAATTATTCCCATTCTCATCCATTACAGTTATTCTCCCATTACAAACACAGACATAGGTTGAGTCTGCATCTTCTTTTACAAAAAAAGATGTCCCCCTTACCCCCAGAACTGCGGTAGATGTTTGAATAGTAAAACTGTCAGAATCTGTCAGGACGGCAAGTTTCTTAAGCACATTAATAAGGGTGCCCTGTTGCAGGTTGATGGATTTTTGACACCGGGAAAATCCAGTTCAAATGTTGTGTTATCCAGAACCCTGATAATATTTTTATTGTTAAATATGATTTCACAGATTCCATCATCACCTGTTGCAACGATTGATTTATCTTGTACTTTATCATCAACTTCAGCTTTTGTATTATTAACTAATACATCGCCCGACAAATACTCTATTGAAGCTTCGGTTACAGACACGACATTGGTATCTGAAGTTTTCTTTGTACATGAAAATACCAATATCAGAAGGAAAAAAAATAAAACGAAAACAGCATTTTTGAAGTGAATAATAGTACCTCCGTATAAACCATATAAATTTACCTCGCAAAATAAAATCCACTCCGGTTTTTTAGAGTCTATTCATTTCCTCTTTATATTGACGGAATTCCCTACTCTTTTCCAAACTCTCAGTGAACAGCTTGAGTTACATTAAATATCAAAAGGGGTATTTCTTAACGAGAAAAAAACGCAAGAAAATTTTCTTACTATAATCGTATTTTCCGGCATTCCTGGCTTGACAGGTAAATACCGGAAAGATAATCTGGAAATCATCGATTAACTTTATGATTAAGAAAGGAGTTTTAATGAAAAAGCAAATTGTATTACTAACAGTATTTTTAATACTGTTGTTTTCCTGTTCTCTCGATATAAATGAGGAATTGAGAGATGAGTCCTCATTAATCGAGAACACATACAGCAGGACAGACCCTATCACGATTGCTTCAATCGGGAAGGCTATTCTGAATGCGGCTAAAGCAGCGATTGGCAATAAAATTAAAGGCTTTGTGACTGATAAAATCAAAGGTATCCTGGGTATCAACACGACGCAAGAAATTGCTCCTGTTGATCTATCTCAAAAAGCTCTCTCGGAAATACGTAAAATCGTTAAATCTGAAATTCAAGCAGCTTTAAACGAGCAGTGGTTCCAGTCAAATCACCTGGAGGCGCAACAACTACTAAGAGACATCCAATCACTCTATGACCGCTATGTAGCAGAAGAAGAGGTAAGCAATCCTTTATCGACCAATATTTTATGGCAGCTTTATTATAAATGTAATACACTTAATGAGTTTACTGTCTTCACAGGTACGGGACTGAACGGAACACATGCCGATAAGTATTGGTTGACTATCCATACCTATGCTTTATTGGTATCCATACGCTATCCGATTTTAATCGAAATGCATGCGAAATGTTTGTTCCTGAATAAAGAGCAGACTGTTAATGATGTAAAGGTCATGTATAACAGACTTGACAAATTACAGAGGTCACTCTATTTGTATTGCAGTCAAAATGTAACTATTACGAATTCTATTTATCCGGACTATACCTACTCAGTAGATACCGTCTGGGATAGAATCACAGGCAAGAGTTACGTCTTCTTCGGTCCGTACCAGGGTGGATACAGTCAGGCTGCCTATACACTGCGTTACAACCTGCTTAATCAGCATGTCAATGAGTTCGGGAATTACTACCAGTTCCTGGCAGCATTAAAGCCCCTCACTGACATCAATAATTATACCAGCAGCGATTTTAATTAAGCACCTGTTTTTACCGTCTTTTAAAAATACCTCAATCCGTAAAATCCGGATTGAGGTATTTCCCATTTTTCTTCTCCGGTTTTACCATGGAAAATAAAAAGCAAAGAACGGTTTATTCCTTTGTCTTCCTTAATACTTATGACCTGTAATAAATTAAGGTAATTGTATTATTATACTTGTTACCATTTAATGATATTATACTTTTAGAAAAAAACAGGGTAAATTGAAAAATTGAAAAGGGAATTGCTCCGGTGGTGAGATACGACGGTGATTATAAGTTAATTTTTCAAGAAATCCCGGAACCTTTCCGAAGCAGTTGTCGATGCAGGGAAAGGTGTTATTGTATCTTATTGGTAAGCAAAGATGGGAGGTGAATGGAAAACAGACAATTATTATTATTAAATCTTATTAAAACCTTAAAATGAAAGAAAAACTGAAAGGAGTTTAAAATGAAATTAAAAATGGGTTTAATTTTAGCAATTTTAATGTGTTTTAGCGTGCTTACGGTAGCCGCACAGACGATAACTTCAAATCAAACCGGTACACATGACGGCTACTTCTATTTTTTATGGACAGATGGTGTCGGGTCAGTGACCATGACTTTGGGATCTGGCGGCAATTACAGTGTCATATGGAGTAATTGCGGGAATTTTGTTTGCGGTAAAGGATGGCGTACCGGGTCAGATAGAACTGTAAACTACTCGGGCAGCTTCAATAGCGGGAGTAATGGACTTTTGTCTCTCTATGGGTGGACGCAGGACGAACTCATAGAATATTACGTTGTTGAAAACTACGGCAGCTGGACGCCTCCCGGAGTATCGCCATCGGGCATGGTAAGCAGTGATGGCGGTATATATAACTTATACAGGACCAGGGTGGTCAATCAACTTTCCATTTACGGTTTTGAAACTTTTTACCGGTACTGGAGCGTCCGGACGCAGCGGAGATCGAACGGAACCGTCACTTTTGCAAACCACATTAATGCGTGGAAGAATCTGGGCTGGGATCTGGGGAGCAGTTGGGCTTTCCAGCTTATGGCGACAGAGGGAATCGAGAGCAGCGGGAGTGCCGATATAACAATTGACGATGGCAGCAGTACGACTACTACGACAACAACCTCGGCAGGGCCAACCCCGACCCCGGTCACGACAACAACGACAACCACATCTTCGGGCACCGGGCAAACATGTAGTCCTGCTGTTTCCAGATCCGTTCCGTTCACCCAGAATGGTCCCGGTGAATATTGTTTCTCAACAACTTCGAACATTAAATACATCAACTCGTGGAACATGGTCATGCTTACAGTGAATGGCGTGGATTTCAAAAACAGATGGGCCAGTGGCTCCAGTTTACCGGCAAAAATAGACGGTAAATATTATATTGTTTACAAAGGCTATTATGGCTGGAGTCATTTTGAAGCACGGTAAAAGCGGGAAATGGGCTGTCTAAAAAGTCTTTTTACTTGAAAATGGCGGTGTTTTAAAGCAAAATATTGATCAATTTCTAAAAAATATGGCTTTTTAGACAGCTTACCGTACCTTGCAGATTACTATCGTGTCTCAACGAATGTTGAGAAGTACCTTGCAGATTACTATCGTGTCTCAACGAATGTTGAAGAAGCGCTTATGTATTCATCAGGACATAATTGCCGTTTTATAGAAGGGGGAAAATGAGGGGGAACAAAAACGATCACCTGGTAAGAGACGAAAGATGGCAGGATATGTTTATGTTAAGTGATATATCCTAATACTTATGACCTACAACAAAACAAGACAATCCGATTATTACATTATTTCCTGTTTGATAGTATTATATTTAGTGGATAAAAAATAAATTGCTTCAGTTGAAATACGACAGTGGTTGTAAGAGGTGTTTTATAAAATATCGTAAACCTTTCTAAAGCCGTTGTTGATGGTTGGAAAGGTTACTATTATAAAAAAAGGGAGGTGAAGGGTAAACAAATTATTACAAAAAGTTTATTAAAATTTTCTAATTAAATAAAAATTAAAAGGAGTACAAAAGGATGAATTTATTTTCAAGAAAATTGAATGCGCTTTTGATTGTGGCAATTTTAATGTGTTTAACCGTATTTACGGCAACTGCCCAGACGATAACTTCAAATCAAACCGGAAACCAGGGCGGCTACTTCTATACGTTCTGGACAGATGGAGGAGGGTCGGTATCCATGACTTTGGGATCCGGTGGCCAATACAGTGTCCAATGGAGTAACTGCGGGAATTTTGTTGTCGGTAAAGGCTGGAATCCCGGGGGATCCAGAACGATAACCTGGTCAGGCAGTGCCAGCGGCGCTCAATATTTTGGTGTCTATGGGTGGCTGCAAAACCCGCTTATTGAATATTACATCCCGAGAAGTGGAGGTTCCAGCGCAGGCACATATAAAGTTGGTGGGACTACGTGGACATTAAATACAGCGCAGCGGGTAAACCAGCCTTCCATTGAGGGCACTGCAACTTTCACCCAATTCTTTTGCAGCGGTGGTGGCCAACCTATAGATATGGCCGGGCACATTGCCGGATGGAAAAGTCTGGGAAAGACTGTAGGCAATCATAACTACCAGGTCGTAGCAGTAGAGGGCTGGGGTGGCAGTAGTGGAAGCGCTAATGTAACAGTCGGCGGCGGGAGTGCCTCCACAACAACATCTTCATATAGCACAACATCCGCATCGGGTTCTACAACCACATCAACCACCGGTACCGGGAACATCACTGTCCGGGCAAGGGGTACCAAAGGCGGAGAAAAACTGGAAATCCGGGTAAATGGAAGTGCCGTGGCATCATTTAACATGACAACAAGCTATGCAAACTACAGTGCCAATGGGTCCGGAACAGTCCAGGTCGCTTTTACGAATGATGATGGACAGTCAGATGGTATGGATATTCAGGTTGATTATGTCATCATTAATGGCACAACATATCAGGCAGAAAACCAGGCAACCAATACCGGTGTATGGCAGAATGATTCCTGCGGCGGTTCAAACAGTGAATGGCTCCACTGCAATGGATATATTGAATTCGGTTCCGGCAGTGCAACCCCTGTTCCGGGTACTACCACAACATCGAGCGGGGGTTCCACAACTTCAAGCGGTACAACAACTTCAAGCAGCAGCAGCAGCGGCAGCACATGCAGTCCGGCGACTTCCAAATCCGTTCCTTTTACCCAGGATGGTGCCGGTGAATACTGCTTCTCCACATCTTCGAACATCAATTACATTAACTCATGGAACATGGCCACTCTTACGGTGAATGGTGTAAATTTTGCCAATAAATGGGCTTCCGGTTCCAGCTTACCTTCAAAAATAGACGGGAAGTATTACATTGTCTACAAGGGCAATTATGGCTGGAGTCATTTTGAAGCACGGTAACAGTGAGTGTTTTTTTTAAAACATATAAAAGGCTGTCCGGGTTCGTGCCGGGCAGCTTTTTTTGTTTCATTAAAGCAAAGAGAGATTGGCAGAAATGGTATACATTTTATAAATTCTTTATTTTTTTTTCTTTACTTTTTTCATTTTATAATATAGAATCACTCAAAATAATAGATTTATACCCTCTTTTAAAGCAATTTATATAAAGGAGATGACAAGTTTAGCTATAAACTGAAAACAGAAAAAAATGGCAGAAAATATATCAGAAGTTTTATTAGTTCATCCTTCCGAATTCTTCAGCGGATATGCTGTATTACGGAATTTTGCCCCGACTCATCTGTTACTTTTAGGAACTTCGTTAAAGCAGGAGAATATTCCCGTAAAAATCTGCACTTTACTCGAAGATGTACCAGGGCTTCCACAGGATTTAAAGGAATTATCATTATACTATAAAAAACTGGTTAACTATTTTAAAAAGTACGATAATGTGGGTTTTGTTGGAATTTCAAGCTACAGTTCAAATTATTATATTGCCAGTTGCGTTATCGCACATGCCGTAAGAGAGGCTCTGCCAAATGCAACAATAATCGTGGGAGGGTATGGTCCAAATACAACAACAGAGGATTATCTTTTTGAAGGTGCTCCTTTTGATTATGTACTGGTCGGTGAAGCAGATATTGAATTACCAAAACTCATCAAAAAAATAGCGAACGGCTCGAAGGAAGACCGTTTTCCCGGGAAATACGGCAAACCTCATTTAGTTCAGTGTCCCGAAATCCAGGATCTGGATACATTACCTTTAATTGACTGGACTTTACTGGAAGGTACAACCATTCTAAAGCAGCCGACAATCATAGTCCCCTACTATGCCTCGCGAGGTTGTCCGTTTAACTGCAAATATTGCTGTGATTTATCCAATTTAACTGAATTAGGCTATCATAAACACTGGAGACCCAAAAGCGTTGCAAATGTTCTTACAGAACTCAAAGCTTTACATCAGTTTATGGGTTCTAAAAGGGTTAATATTTTCTTTAATGATCCGTTATTCGGCTTTAAACGGGACTGGAAAATGGACATGCTTACATCCTTTGCTGATCTTACAAAAGATTGGAAGTACAATGCATTCTGGATCGAAGAAAGAGTGGACACATTAAGCGAGGAATCAGTCCGCCTCTACACCCGGATAGATATGGCGGTTTCCCTCGGATTTGAAAATGGTTCACCTAAAATGCTGCGTCTGATGAATAAAACTCAAAGTCCCGAAAAGTATCTAAGGAATATGATAGCAAATCGGGATTTACTTGAAGGGTATAAGGTACATTATGCCACCAATGTACTTTTTGGATTTCCCGGGGAAACACAAGAGGAATTAATTGAATGCCAGAATTATATATCAGACTTATTTCATAATGTCCGGTATGGCTTCCCAATTATAGAAAAATTCTTATTTTACCCGGGTTCGTATGTATACATAAATGCACACACCCCGGAATTCAAAGAAATGGAAGTCCTTGTACCTGATTGGTATAAAAGAATGGGAAATACTGTTTTATTACCGGGACTTATCTCCCCTTCAAAACAGATGAGTTATCTGGAAGTCTTTAAGAGGGTGAAAGCCTGGTGTATCCCACTATATGAAAGTATTATAAAGAGTTTTTCCCCCACTCCAAACGGGAAAATCGTGTTCCATGCCTTAAAGACTGCATACCTGGAACGATTTTTATTGGGTTGGAAATTCCGTCCCGAGCAGAATAATTTATTTGCAGAAATATGTAAGGATAAAATGCCTCAACTCATGCCCCTCGGGAAAGATTTTCCCGATTTTATAAAAAATGCGGAAAATAAAACAGATGAGCATCTGGAAGCCATGAAGCAGATAAATATAAAAATGAGGCAAATAGTGTAATTTTATCCGCCGGGAAGTTAATAATCGTTCATGAGTGGAATTAAAAGGTTTAATAAATTTCAACCTTAAAGAGATACACTTCCTTGTTTAGTTATAATAAAGAATAAGGAGGAAAAATGTCCGGGGTATTATTAATCCAGCCAACGGAATTCTTCAGTGGTATATCGTCCTTGAAGAATATTGTTCCCATTCATCTTCTCTTATTGGCTACTCCTTTAAGGCAGGAAAATATTCCTGTACATTTTTTATTGTTATTAAATGAGATTCCCGGTATTCCCCAGGATATGAGGGAGTTGGTCATTTATTTCAAGAAATTAGTTAAGAATTTCCAGGAATATGACAACATTAAATTCGCAGGCATATCCTGTTATTCTTCTGATTTTTTTGTTCCTTCATTTATTATTGCACATGCAATAAGGGAAGCCCTGCCGGAGGTCACAATCATGATAGGCGGTTATGGGGTGAATACATGTGTGGATGATTTTATTTTCGAAGGAGCTCCTTTTGATTATGTATTTGCCGGTGAAGCGGACATTGAACTGACACGGATGATTAAAAAATTAATAAACAGCCCGAAAGGCACCCGTCTCCCGGGAAAAAACGGAAAACCTGTTTTAATTCAATGTCCTGAAATTCAAGACCTTGATTCCCTGCCATTAATCGATTGGAGTTTATTGGAAAAAACAGAAATAATAAAATTTCCTTTGATAATTATCCCTTATTATGCATCAAGAGGATGTCCTTTTAAGTGCAAATATTGCTGTGATCTCTCCAATTTATCCGAATTAGGATATCATAAAAAGTGGCGTCCCAGGAGTATCGCGAATATATTGAAAGAATTACAAAACATGAAAAAAATGTTTGATTCTAAACAAATAAGTCTTTATATTCAAGATCCGATATTTGGATTAAACAGAAAATGGAAACTGGAATTGGTCGAATCCTTAATCGATATGACGAAAAAATGGGAAGATTGCACATACTGGATTCAGGAGAGGGTCGAAACAATCAGTGAAGAAATTGTACGCCTTTATTCAAAATTGGATATCATGATTACTTTGGGTTTTGAAAGCGGATCACCCAAAATGCTTACATTAATGAATAAGACCAGGAGGCCGGATCTCTATCTTGAAAAAATGATCGAAAACCGTAATTTATTTGAAAAATACCAGATGTACTATTGTTTAAATGTCATGTTTGGCTATCCCGGTGAAACAAAAAAAGAAATATTAGAATCCCAGAAATACATTTCTGAATTATTCCGGGAATCGAAGTATGGATTACTATGGGTTTTAAAATACCAATTTTTTCCCGGTTCATTTATTTTTCAGAATGCTGGTGCAAAGGAATTCGAGGATATGGAGGTATTATTTCCTGATTGGTATAAACGAATGGGAAATTCGATAATTTTACCCGGGTTAAATTCCTCTTCAAAAGAGTTGGGGAATATAGAAAGTTTTAAATGCATAAGAGATTGGGTAATGCCTTTATATGAAGGGATTGCCGGCAGGTTGTCGCCATCCCCATTCGGGAAAATATCATATAATTTCGGTAAAAATGTTTTTTTAAAACAATTCATGCTGGAATGGAAACACCGCCCGGAATATATTGAAATGATAGAGGAAGTACTGAAAACATATTCACCGGAGTTATTGCCTGTTGGAAAAGATTTCCCGCACTTTATAAAGAATGCGGCGAACGACCCGGATACTCATTTAAAAGCAATGAGAAAGGTTGCTTTAAAATTCCGAAATCTGACACTATAAACAGAATGTCCACTATTTTACATAAAAAGTATGGAGTTGTTATTATAAGTATATTGCTTTATTTAGAAGAAAAGGATAATATAACTGGATATTATATGTAAATCTGGAAAAAGAAGCACATATAGTATAAACTGGAGAAAATCATGAAAGAGGTATTATTAATTCATCCTACCGAATTCTTTACTGGTAAATCTTATATGCGAAATATTATTCCTCTTCATCTTTTATTATTGGGAACACCATTAAAGCAGGAAAATATTCATGTACGTTTCTTTTCATTGCTGGAAGATGGTCCCGGAATACCCCAGGATTTAAAAGAATTGGCTTTATATTACAGGAAATTGATAAAATGCTTCCAGGAATATAGTAGTACTCAATTTATCGGCATATCCTGTTACTCTTCAAATTTTTTTATTCCTTCGTTTGTTATTGGCCATGCAATAAGGGAAGCTTTGCCCGAAGCCACAATTATGGTAGGAGGCTATGGGGTGAATACATGTGTGGAAGATTTTATTTTTGAAGGAGCACCTTTTGACTATGTATTTGCCGGAGAAGCAGACATTGAATTGACACAGGTAGTTAAAAAATTAATTAATAGCTCAAAAGATGACCGGCTTCCCGGGAAATATGGGAAACCTGTTTTACTCCAATGCCCGGAAATTCAAGACCTCGATTCCCTGCCATTAATTGATTGGAGTCTATTAGAAGGCACGGAACTTATCAAATCTCCCACAATAATGGTTCCTTATTACGCATCCAGGGGGTGTCCTTTTAAATGCAAATACTGTTGTGATTTATCCAATTTATCCGGATTGGGATATTTTAAACGCTGGCGTCCCAGGGGTGTTGCAAACATAATGAAAGAATTGCACAGTATGCAGAAATTTTTTGGATCAAAACAAGTGAGTCTTTTTATACATGATCCGATATTCGGATTAGATAAGAACTGGAAAATGAGCATGCTTGACTCTTTCATCAAGGAGACAAAGGATTGGAAGAATTTTACTTACTGGATCGAAGAGAGAGTTGAAACGCTGGATGAGGAAAGTGTACAGTTCTATTCAAAATCGGATATGATAATTAGTTTAGGTTTTGAAAGCGGATCGCCAAGAATGCTCAAACTAATGAATAAAACCAAAAAACCGGATAAGTATCTTGAAAAAATGCTGGAAAATCGTGAAATACTGGAAAAATACAAGATTTATTATTCCATAAATGTATTGTTTGGGTTTCCCGGTGAAACAAATAAGGAATTAATAGAATCCCAGGACTATATTTCACAATTATTCCGGGAGACAAAGTATGGATTTCTCTTTGCATTAAAATATCAATTTTTCCCGGGTTCTTATGTTTTTCAAAATGCTCACACACCGGAATACAAAGAGATGAATGTATTATTTCCTGATTGGTACAAGAGAATGGGTAATACATTAATTTTACCGGGCATTTGTTCTCCCTCAAAAGAGCTTGGGAATACAGAACTCCTTAAAAAAGTAAGGGATTGGATAATCCCTTTATATAAAAAAATTGCCATGGCCTTATCACCCTCCCCAAACGGGAAAATATCATTTAGATCCTTAAAAAACATTTTTATAGAGAGATTTATGCTTGAATGGAAATACCGTCCGGAATATGCAGAGATGGTATTGGAAGCTTTAAAAACGAATGAACCGGAACTGTTACCCCTGGGGAAAGAGTTTCAGGACTTTATTAAAAATGCGGAAAATAAAACGAATAATCATTTAGAAGCAATGAAAAATATTGTAGTGAAATTACGAAATCTGACAGCAGTTGGAGTTTAATTATGACAGATGTTTTACTCATCCAGGCCAATGAATTTTTCAGCGGCCCCCCGATGCAGAGGAATTCTCTGCCGACAAACCTTCTCTATCTGGCAACAAATCTGAATCTGGCAGGTTTCTCGGTAAGAATATACCCCCTGGCACTTGCAGACCTTCCGGAACTCCCACAGGATTTTATTGAACTTTCTCATTATTATGTGAGGTTAGTCCAGACATTAAAAAACTTCGCCCCTGTTCGCTATATAGGAATTTCCTGTTTTGGTTCGAGTTTTTACCTGAGCACCGTTACAATTGCCTGGGCGGTAAGAGAAGCCCTGCCGGACGCAACGATTATTGTAGGCGGATTCGGACCAACTGTCACTCCCGGGGATTTCATTTATGAACAGTCCCCTTTCGATTTTATATTTCTCGGGGAAGCAGACATCGAAATAGTGACATTAATTAAAAAACTGGAAAATGCATCCAATGAGGACAGGCTCCCGGGAAAATATGGAAAAGCACACATCATTCATTGCCCGGAAATTCCGGATATCAGCAACCTCCCCCTATTGAATTGGGATTTGATTAATGATATTCATTTTATAAACTCAAAAATGCTTTTTATCCCTTATTACTCCTCCCGTGGCTGTCCTTTTAAATGTAAATATTGCTGTGATTTATCCAATATGTCGGAATTGGGATACCATAAAAAATGGAGGCCTCAATCCGTGGAAAATGTAATTAAAGAGATAAACTCACTGGAAAAATTCCTGGGAAATCAACCCAGAACATTCTATTTTAATGATGCTATTTTCGGCCTGGATAAAAGCTGGAAACAGGAATTACTGGACATACTCATCAAGGAATCGAATGAAAAGAAAAACCGTTCCTTCTGGATAGAAGAAAGGGTAGATACAATCACCGAAGAGGATATAAAAAAATACTCACAATTAAATATGGGTTTATCACTGGGGATGGAAAGCGGATCTCCTAAAATGCTGCAACTCATGGGGAAAACAAATAAACCCCTGGCATATCTGGATAAGATGCTTAACGTCAGGGATATGCTTGAAGAGTACGGTTGTTATTATACAATAAACATAATGATGGGATACCCGGGAGAAACGGAAACGGAATTATCTGAAACGCTCACCTTTGCTTCCGGCTTATTTGAAAAAACCCGGTATGGATTTCCCAATCTCGGGAAATATTGTTTTTTCCCCGGGTCCTATGTTTTCAAAAATTATTTAAAGCCTGAATTTGAAGGCTTAAATGTATGGATTCCAGATTGGTATAAAAGAGCCTGTAATGCCAATCTTATGTCTACATTAATCGATCCATCGCCCGGATTCACTTTTACAAAGATATATGAAATTGGATGCAAATGGGCAAAGGATCTTTTCAGTAATATATCAAAACGCTTTGCCCCGATTCCGAAAAAGAATACTATTTACTATCAATTTAAATATCAGATGCTGGACAGATTTACCGTTGGCTGGGAAATGCGAAAGCAACTATTTACTATTCTTGCAGCAGAATTAAAGGATAATATGCCGGATGTAATACCGGTAGATAATAATTTTCACAAAATTATTTCCGATCCGGACAGGTATTCATCAAAACATTTCACTTTCATGAAGGATGTACAAAAAAGAATTATGAAATAACCTGGTTACCTCATGGAAATAAGACAGGATATAAATGATGTATGATATTTTACTTATCCAGCCTAAAACCATATTCAGTAAAAGACTGGACATCGAAAATTCAACTGCAACGCACCTGTTATTATTAGGTACTGTATTAAAGCAGGAAGGATTTACCTTTAAAATAATCGATTTATTGCTGGAAAATGATATTCCATCCTCTCCTGTTGATTTAAAAGAATTGGCTTCATACTATAAAAGCCTTGTACATTATTTTTCTCAATTCAATAATGTCCCCTTTGTTGGAATTTCATGCTATACATCAAACTTTTATTTATCTACAGTGGTAACAGCATGGGCTATCCGCCAGGCAATCCCGCGTGCAACCATTATCGTGGGAGGGTATGGTGTGAACACATGCCCACAGGATTTTATTTATGAAAACTCTCCATTTGATTATATATTTATAGGAGAAGCAGACTTAAAATTCGCTGAATTTATAAAACAAATACGGAATGGGATCGGGAAAGACCGTAATCCGGGGAAAGATGGTACAGCCCGGGTAATAGAATGCCCGGAAATTGAAGATATAAATGATTTACCATTAATCGATTGGACATTGTTGGAAGATACTTGCTATCTTAAATCAACGATGGTATCCATCCCTTATTATGCATCAAGGGGTTGTCCCTTCCATTGTAAATATTGTTGTGATCTATCCAGTCTTGAGCAATTGTCCTATCATAAACAATGGCGTCCTAAACAGGTGGATAAAATCCATCAGGAACTGTACAATTTAAATGAATTTCTCGGGAAAAGGCCTTCTTTCATATTTTTCAGTGATCCGATATTTGGATTAAAACGGGACTGGAAAAGAGAAATGCTTGCAACTCTTACACACCTTTCCAGAGACTGGAAAAACAGGTTCTTCTGGATCGAGGAAAGAGTAGATACCATTATGGAAGAGGATATCAAGCAATTCAAACAATTATCTCTCACACTCACATTGGGTCTGGAAAATGGATCTCCGGCAATACTCAGATTAATGAATAAAACAAAGAATCCTGTTCAGTATTTGAAGAAAATGGCAGTGAACCGTGATATGCTGGAAGATTACAGGATATATTATGCCGTAAATATCATGTTTGGTTTCCCTGGTGAAACAGAGAAAGAATTCAGGGAAACAGAAACATATGTTAAGGATTTATTCAGAAATACAAAATATGGATTCCCGATAATTGCAAAATACAATTTCTTCCCTGGATCATACGTGTTTAAAAATCATTCTCAACCGGAATTCTCAGGCATGAAAGTATGGCTGCCGGATTGGTATAAAAGAATATGCAATTTTGCCCATATTTTACCTTTAGTTGATCCATCCAGTACATTCAATTTTATCGATGTCATTCAGAATATAGTAAGATGGGCTGGTCCATTTTATACTGATTTATTATCGCACTTTTCCCTGGTTCCCGAACAAAAAAGCATCTATTTTCATTTAAAGCATCTCCATATTGAACAACTTGCTGCTACCTGGTCCGGCCGTTTCCGGGATTTTGAAAAGATTTCAAAAAGAATTCTGGAAAATAAACCGGAACTTATGCCCGTGGACAAGGAATTTATTACATTCATCGAGAAAGCAGAGGAATAAACCCCCTTATTTCCGTAAAAGCGTATAGTATACTCGATAACCTCACTTCTGAATGGAAGAATCATTGTAAATGATTTCCTTAATTGCGGTTTCATAGAGTGAAATCAGGTTATCCAGGGTCTGCTGATTATATTTTAGACTGGAAATACTCATACTGAAAAACCCCTTCACTATAATGCAAAAGAAAATAAGGTTTTGTTCCAACATCAAATTCGGATCGATACTGTTATAGATAAAGTCATTCCCCATTCCAAAAAGCTCGGTTTCCAGATCTGTATCAAATTGACCAAGGTAATTAAAACTGATGAGAGGATCTTTTCTCATCAATGCCGGATTCCCGTTCATATCCCCAATTCCATATTGCAGGAGTCCATAATCTATTCCCATGTTTGGTATACTGTTAAGCTCATTATGTACAATCGAGATAAGATCATTGATACCGGGATTCTGCGTCAAGTCGACTATCACGGGGTATTGCGTATTAAACCATCCTATAGTCCGGCTTATATCCAGACCCATAAAACCGTTATTTCTTCCATGTGAATCAAGATCAATACATATATGTCTGGCGCCGCACCACACAGATATTGCCCTGGATAATGCGGCTAAAAGAACAACATCGATTTTAGTATTAAATACCCGGATAGTATTCGTGAGTAGCCTGGTGGTATCTTCTATTGAAAATATTGATTGAGAGGAAGCGTATATATTATTGGAATTCGAATTCTTTTGGGGTAATTCATCTATCCCAATCTCCTCTTTTTTCAGCCAATATGAAGATATTTTTTTAAATTCTGCGCTTTTATAATAGTGCCCCAGGCTTTCTCCCCATTTTTTATAAGAATCGGTTTTTGGCGGTAATTTGATTTCTTTTCCGTTTTTCGCCTGCTTGTATCCTGATTCCAGGTCTTCCAGCAGAATCCGGAAGGATACAAGATCGAATATCAGATGATTCGCTACAATGAGTAACTGGGTAACACCCGGTAATTTAAAGCATATAAATTTGATTAATGGTCCTGAACCAAGTTCGAAATCTACCTGGGCATTATCAGTTATCTCTTTCATTTCCTTTTTATAATCATCACCCTGACTCAGGTCATATACCCTGGCATATGCATCCATTTCCAGTTTATTTTCCTGTATATATTTCCCATTCTCATTCTTGAATATCATTCTTAACGTATCATGGTGCTCCATAATCTCACGGCATACGTTGTGGAAAACTTTTTCATCGAACTTTCCTTTAATGGTCAATAAATTCGAGAGATTAAAATGATGTTTCACTGATTTAATATGATATAAAAACCATTTCTGACCTGGTGTCAACAAAACAGGCCCACTCACTTTTGATTGATCGTGTTGTGTATCCTGGATTGTAATATATTTTTCAACACTCTCTATGGTAGGATGATCAAATAATTGTCCTATTTCCAGTTTATATCCTGCGGACTTCGCCCTGGTGGACACCTGGATGGCCTTTATCGAATCTCCTCCAAG
>JAFGQK010000007.1 GCA_016935735.1 Spirochaetales bacterium
ACAGAACTCCCTTCTGCTTTTTCTTTTACCTCTTCTGGTTTTTCTTCCACCTCTTCTTCCATATTAAAATCTTCTTCCAGCTCTTCTTCCCCGAATTCATCACTAATATCCAGTTCATTTAACTCTTCACTCTCTATTTTATCTAAATCCTCGATTGTTTCCATTTCATCTGTTGATTCCAGAAGTACTTCTGCTTCGTTTAAAGGTTCTTCTGAAAGGTCTACCAGTTCTTCACCAACTTCAATGAATTCTCCCGTTTCTTCAGATGATTTCTCTAAGGATTCATCTTCCAGACCAGCCAGGTCTTCTTCTTCTCCTGCACTTATCTTTTCCTCTGTAATATCAGAACCCGTTTCCTCCAGAAACTCTTCTGCTGTCATATTAATACTTCCCTCTTCATCCAGGGCCTCAAGATCAATATCAACATCCATGTCTTCAAGTTCTTCTTCAAAGGATTCCTGGCTATCATCTTCCCCGGTTATATCCTTGTCTGATTCTGATATTTCAGTATCCTTTTCCTCTTCAATATCTTCAATTGATAATTCATCCAGATTATCCAGATCATCTGTGGAAATTTCCTCGAATTCCTGGGATTCAATATTTTCTTCTTCCGGAATATCAAGATTATCAAAAGATATATTACCCTCATCTTCGGTAATATCTTCATCTTCTATATCTTTGAGAGTATCCTCTGAATAATCTTCGAGTGCTTCCTCCTTTTCAAGTTCTGCTTCCTCTATTATCTCCGGTTCTACTTTTACCCATACCCCATATTGTTCAAGCATATCGTCTTTAATAGCAGTATTACTGATATCCATATCAGAAGATTCGATTGTTAAAGCATCCCCGGTATCCAGATCAAATCCGTTTGTCTCGTTTTCTTTGTAACCTGCCATTTATTTCTCCTTAAAGATTTACTATTTTGTATAATTATCGGAAGGATTTTAAATGTATTTTATACTCCTTTATTTAATATTAATTGCAAAATAATCTTCTGATTCACTACTCTATTTATTTAAGGCCGGTATTTTACATTTAATCCCTCCTCATTCCCTCTTTCTATAATAATGCGAAAACCGGGGAAATGCAAGTCATATTTACAGGGAACAACTATTCTAAATTTGATTGAAAAATGGTTGTATTCAAGGGATCGATATCAGGGCTTGTAAGCCAGGGAGCACCCCCATTAATTGATTTTACAAAGTACAATTTGTCACCTGTACTCTTATAACCTATATAAACATTATTTCCATCTACTGAAAAAAAGATGTAGCACCACTCCCCACTTCAGGATCTATATCGGAGCTACCGGCTTGCAGAAGAGTACAGGATTTCCTTTATCACCTCCGGGGAGGATATTATCCCCCCGGAGATTACCGGGACCAGCCCCGATGAAAAAACCGGTACAGTGACAGGCTGCCAGGATATTATCGTGATGTTCTCTGAAAAAATGAACAGGGATGCAACCGGGCAGGCTTATAAGAAAGATCGGACAATACGACGCGTACCTCTATTTATCTTTTGATATTGCCGTGCATGAATGGGATACAACATATTGCTTTGTGCTTGATTCAGAATCCAACCGGGTAGTGAAATACCGGTATAATACATTTACCGGAAATCTTATTTTGATAAAAACCTGGAACATCAGGAAGAAAAAAAACGGTGAAATATATTTCAGAGCCGTCATTTCCACAGGTCCCGACGAACCGGTCTATTTGGCCGATGGGAATAATCATCAGGTTGTGAAATACACGTTCGACGGCCAGTTTGTCAGCCGGTGGGGAGGTGAAACCGGCGGAAACTACGGCACGGGAGCATATGGAATTAAACTATATAAGAAGTCTGGATTTAGAAATACCGGTGAAATATAAAAAGGGACATAAATGGAAGACTACCTGGATGTGGTATAATTGCAGGTCATAAAGTATTTCCTGCTTTTCTTATTTTGGGTTGTGGGCGTAGCCAGCACTTTATATAACTACAGATTCCGGACTACACACCACACTCCACCAAATTGGATTTTTGCAAAAATTTTTATTGATTCATATACATTTTTATGATAAACTTAGTCATAAGTTGTATATAAAGCCATATTAAAGAAAGGATAAAAAAGAATGAACAGGAAGAATTTTAAGATGAAAAGAGAATGTATGTTTTTCATTCTGCTTGTATTCTGCATAGGACAGGTTTTCTCGGCAGAATGCGGGGATGTCAATTCAAGTGGGGCTATCGATATTGTCGACGCACTCATTGTTGCCCAGGCTTATGTGGGATTAAATCCGGCAAATTACGATTCCTCGGTGGCGGATGTGAATGGAGACGGCAGTATTGATATTGTTGATGCACTTCTCATAGCGCAATTCTATGTGGGTTTGGTCGATGCCTTAACCGGTTGCAGCCAGACATCACCACCGACAAATCCACCAACACCGACATCGACTACACCACCGGATACAACCCCTGCTCCAGGGAACTTAAATTGTTCCGATGCATCTATATGGTCCGAGAGTGCGGTTTACGAAAATGCAGGAACTCGAGTGTATTATAACGGCAATTTATATGAAAATAACTGGTACTCAGAAAATGAGAACCCGGAGCAGAATTCGGGGCCAAATCAAGTCTGGACATTGGTCGGCGCATGCGATCCCAACCTTACACCTGCACCAACGCCATCTCCTTATCCCACTGTAACCTGGCAGGGGACTAGCGGTTATGCCAGTCGTTTCTGGGATTGTTGTAAGCCCCATTGTGCCTGGGCAGCGAACGTCCCGGCGGGTATGGAACCATTACAAACCTGTCAAATAGACGGTGTATCCGTAAATCCGGATCCCGAAGCTGTAAGTTCATGTGAAGGGGGCACCTCGTATGTGTGTTATAAATTCATACCATTTGTCGTTGCTGAAGATCTTTCCTATGGTTTCGCCGCAACCAGCAGCGGTGATGTCTGTGGTAAATGTTTTGAAATGCAGTTCAGCGGGGATGGCAAATATGATCCTACTCCTGGTGCAGTAGCCCTTAAAGGAAAAAGAATGATTGTTATGGCTATCAATATTGGGTATGATGTCGGGGGTGGTCAATTTGATATTCTCGTTCCCGGCGGCGGGGTTGGAGCCTTTAATGGCTGTTCAACTCAATGGGGCATATCTAATGATCAATTGGGGGTCCAATACGGGGGATTATTATCTGCATGTAACCAGGAAGTCGGCTATTATAATCATGAGGCTATAAAAAATTGTCTTAGAACCAAAAATGATAATCTATTTCGCAGCAGAGGATTGACTGAAATGGCTGAAGGTCTTGATTGGTTTATTGACTGGTTTGAAGCTGCCGATAATCCTACTTTGATTTTCAGGGAAGTATCCTGTCCCCAGGAATTGATTAATATCTCAGGAATGCAACGGCCATAATAATGATGTAGACAACAGTTATAATTAAAAGCTACATCGATTGTACTACAATCATATTAGAGACAGTAAAACTAATGAGGTAATTGCAAAAGCTCTGACCTGGGCAGTTACCTCATTTTTTTTTACTCAGAGATATTTCCTGGGGAGTAATCCCGCGGGATCTAACCCCGGAGAAAACAGATGTTCTGCCATCTGTTACTCCACTATTTGTCAAGATTGCTGCTAATTAATAAGGTGAATAATGCCCGTGTATTTGCTAATTTCAAAGAGAAATGGGTAGTTGTGAAGTGAATACTGGGGCTGTCTAAAAAGCCTTTTTTTGTTTAAAAATAGTGGTGTTTTATGAGGAAAATATTTATAAACACCACTATATATGGATCAA
>JAFGQK010000089.1 GCA_016935735.1 Spirochaetales bacterium
GATTGATCTGGTGACTGCAACAATCCGGCCCCTGTTGTCGTACCTGTAGCTTTCATACCCGGACGGGCTTTCCACTTTAGTAATCCTGCCGGTGCATGGGCCGTGGTCTTCGCCGTCCGGGTTCCCGGTCTCGTCCTGCCCGTCATACAGGTAGATGCTGTTTATGGTATCGCCGTATTTCTTGCAGGTGAGCCTGTCCAGCCGGTCGTACTCGAGGTTGATAACCTGGCCTTTTGCATCGGTCTGCGAGGTAAGCCTGCTGTTGTCGTTGTAGTCATAAAACTAATTTCTACGGATTAAAAGAGGTATTCAAACTACTTAAGCTTGAATTAAAATTCAAAACTCTATTTTATGCTTTTCAATTTTCCACCCTGGTTTTCTTTTGCAGTGATGAAAATAAATGGCATATTCCTGAACCATGCTTTTTTTTCATACATGTTGTCATATTTTTAAAAACCTGTCCCTGCTGACCTGTTATAAAAAGAAATCATGCAGGGAATCAAAAGGAAGCAACTCTGCAATGGTTTTTTCTTCCACTTTTTCCTTCCCCGCCATAATAACCAGGAAATCCTCTTTGACAAACTCACTCAAGACCTGTCTACATGCACCACAGGGGGGAAGCGGGTTCTCATAATCCGGGCTGTATACTGCAATTGCAGTAAAATCCCGCTTTCCCTGGCTTATTGCAGAGAAAAGACTGACTCTTTCTGCGCATATTGTAAGACCATATGATCTGTTTTCCACATTTGTTCCCTTAATAATTGTATCATCCCGGCAGAGAAGTGCTGCTCCCACCCGGAAGTGTGAATAGGGCGAGTAGGATACGTTTGCTGCTTCTTTCGCGGATTGTATCAGTCTGTTTTTATCCAGTGTCATTGTATTTTACTCCTTTTTACATAAACAGCTTTTCCTCTATCATTATTGTAGGGAAGATAGTTCTTTAATGTCAAGGGCAGGAAAAGACTGTGAATTTTAAGGAAATTTTTCCCGATTTTGTGTTGTAGCTACAGGTGAAGCGACAGGAACTATTCTTTTATCCGACATTGACACATTTTTTATTATTCAATATGATACATTGAACGTCTTTCAAAGATGAGAATCAAAGAGGAGAGCCGTGAAAAAAAGAAAAAAGATAGCAGGTCCGTTTTTGTATTCATTACTTCTTTTTGTACTTTATTTTATTTTATTTCCATATGAAACCGAAAAAGAATTTTCTTTAAAACCGCACCTTGTTCATTACCTTGGCGAAGATGATATCAATGCCGGTATGGATGATACGATGAATGATAAAGAGAACTATAGTTTCAGGGTGGGAGATGTTTTCGGGTATATGGATATGAATGGAGAGATTCTCTACAAGGAAAAAGTACTTTATAATGTTGCGCTTTCAGATCATGGTTTTATAAATTATTCAAGTATACAGAATGAAAATCAGAGTCTTGTATTGATGAATACACTCGGGCATTTCAGACAGAGTTACCGGTTACCAGGTTATCCTTTTTTTTCCGACTATGGCAGACGATTATTTATTATAAAAACAGATGCCACCGGTATTCGTGAAGTAACGTTTGAAGGGGATGAAACATGGCAGGCAGGTTTTACTTCGCTGATTACCGGATTTTCCTCGAACAATGATAATTCATTCATTGGCTTTCTAAATGGAGCACTAAAGATATTTAATAAAAACGGTGAATGTACCTATAACCTTACCCCTCCAGGTAGCCGGTTATCTGTTATTTATGGAACTGCAATAAGTAAAAACTCAAAAACAATGGCTGCCCTGTATGGAATTGACCCGCAACATCTATTGTTTTTCAGAAAGAGCAATGTTAATTATCATAAACCTGTATATATAGAAATAAAAGATACGCTAAGACGCCCGGCTTTTATAAATTTTACGTATAATGATAAATATCTTTTATTTGAATCCGGACAGAACCTCCATACCCTGGATATCGAATCTTTAAAAACATACGCACTTCCTGTCCAGGGCAGGCTCATCTGTGTGGATACGCATCAAAAGAGCCAGTTCATAGCAGCATCTTTTTTAAAACCGGATTCACCAATTAACACAGATCTTTTTATATATAAACCTGGAAATTTAATTTATATCAAGAAAATGTGTAATATAAAAATCGATTTTCTGCGATTTATTGACCAAAAACTTATCGCAGGTTTTAATAATATAGTACTGGTTTTCAATATGAGGGAGATATAATGAAACTGTACAGGTATATTATTCTATTTTTTATAACCCTTATATGTGCAGTATACGCATTTGACTGGCCATTGAAGAAAAAAATACTCCTTAGTACATTTTGTCAAAATAATGGGGAGGGATTTTCCACCGGTATTCATCTTTCCGGGCTGGATGAACCGGTGTTCCCGGTTGCCCCCGGCGAAATGATTTTTTCCTACCAGGAAGGTAAGAATCACTTTGCTGTTCCTTATGGATTGGGGAGTTTTACGGTTCTCTGGCATGAAGGAGGTATTCAATCGACATATTGCCAGTTAAAAACAGATTCACTTCACGAAAATAAGATAAAATTTCAAAAGGATGAAAGTCTTGGCCTGGTTGGAAATACCGGAGCTACAATCGGGGGAAATTTACGGCTTATTATTTTTAATATAGAAGAAAAAGAAATTCTTAACCCGATAAAAAATCTGATTCCGTATTTTGAAGACAGCAAAAAACCTGTTATCCCGGGTATTTTTATAAAAAGAAATGATGAGATTATTCAACTTAAAAATGATCTGGTAATTCACCAGGGGAATGCAGAAATCCTTGTAAAATCATTTGACCTGCGGGAAGATAAACAGAGGATATGGGAAATCGCCCCTTATAAGATTGTTCTTTTCCATAATGGACAGCGTATAAATCAGATATCATTCGATTCTCTCCGGGAAAAGGAAAATAAACAGGTTTTAAGTGGACTGGAATTAACATATAGCGATATTTATGAAGAAACCTGGCTATTCAAACTTGGGAATCTGGATTTTCTGGAAGGAATATCTCATATACAAGTGAAGGTAAGTGATTTTGCAGGGAATACGGTATCCGAAGAATTTTTTATTAATGTAGCAAAATTATAAAGAAATTATTCAAATACACACCAGGTATTTACACTTATCAATCTACAGAAAGATACAGACACTCACTTAAGCCCTGGTTTTTCGGTATCTATAATGCTTTGAATTGTATAATCGGGAATATTCAATATTGAACCGATTTTCTTAAGGGTTTTTATCTCGTTTTCTCCTGAATTCCTGTCACTGAAGATTAATGCACAGCAGGAACGTACAATTTTGTGTTTTTCTTCTCCTTTAAGATTTCTGGAAACTTCCTTGAAAAGATTTCCTTTTTCTATTGTAGTCCCGAGTTTTGGAGTAATCTCTTTAAGGATTCTCTGTTCCTCATCCGGAGTAATCCCGTTTTTTCTTAAAAAGTTGTTCATTAACTGTAATTCCTCGTCAGAAACTGCTCCATCAGACCCGATAGCAATAAGACCTCCAAGAATTAAGCTTTTTTTAAAATCATACCCCATCTTTCATCCTCCTTGCATTGTAAATTGTCATTCCAGATAAAATTTAAACCACTTTTTGTCTTTTTGCAAGAAAAGAAGCACTACCCCTCCTCAACGAATGTTGAGGCACGATAGTAATTTATAAGGTACCCTTCCAGGTACAATTATTCCCCATAATACTCATCCGCACCAATATCAAAAAGCGGGTTCAAGTCCCCGGTTTCAGCAGGACGTTTTTCCCCGTCAAAATCCATGACAATACCGGAAAATATATAATTTCTCACATCCATACCGTTGTTCACACATGCAGAAGTGGAGAGAAGATGGTAATTTCCCTTATCCGGGTCCTGAAAGGTCTTGCGAATATCTTCTGTAAAATTCCCCCGAATATTACCACCATAAGAATCACCATCGAATTGATTAAGTGCACTGGCAGTGGATTTATACAATACCTGGGATGACGTATAGGTATATGATCCGGTTTTGCCTTTTATATAATCGATCTTAAGGAGATTCTCCCATCCGGAAAGGTTATTATTGGAAATCGAGGAAGTTATTGCAGCACCGCCGATAAAATGAAACGCGGTGCCTGCGGGTTTTCCCGGGCGTGCAATAATATTGTTTATAAAATGAGGGGTAAGATCCCCATTGATGATGAATGCGGAGGTATCGGCAGCACTGGTCCCGGAAATGATGGTATTGTTTATCCAGTAGGTTTCTGAATTGTTCAAAATACCGCATACCGTATCCCCCGCATCCATACCAGTAATAAGGTTACCGACAAACGAACCTTTTTCATTTTCCAGGTCAAAAAGATAGAGGAAATCATGCGTGGAGTTGCTTTTCACCGTGCTTAGAAACATATTGATAAGGCCATCCTTTACCCGGATGCCTGTAGCGCCGGATTGCCCGCTTATATTCATCAAAGAACCATCAATCGTGAGTTTGCTGTTTTCTGATGAGATACCGATTGCATATTTTGCATTATCATTGCAATGGATAATTCCCAGTTGAAAATTCACCACCGAATTCTTTACCCTCATTCCCACTGCATTATCTTTCCCCTGCCCTGTATTAATCCTGCAATTATTCATTAAGACAAATGAATCTTCGATATCCGCACCCCTGGTAATACGAGTATGCCCGGGATGAATCGTGACATTCTGGAACATACATTCAGGATTCTGTTTTATCCTGAAAACCGTGAATTCATTTCCATCCCCGGGCCCGGTAAAATCGGAGGAATTGATAAACAGGTTACTTTTCTCCGTAAAAATAAATGTTCCATTTTCACTCTTTTTGCCACTAAATGTCGAATCATGAATTTCGATTATTCCGCTCTTTGCGGTAATGGATGAGAGTGCTCCCGGGTTTTCCTGCAATATAGTGACATCCGTTAAGGTGAGTGTGCCCCCTGTATTTTTAATAAACCCGGTAAATACCCGGGAAGAATCACGGAACTCCATATCCTGAAAAGAGAGGTTTCCCCCTTCCTGGACAAAGGGGTATCCCCCGGAAATATAAAGATCGGATGAATCAATAACACTCGTCTCATCCGATTCACCGGATTCCCATGTCCGGGGATCAAACCCGCCGATGATATTCATATCATCCCTTATCTCCAGACTTTTCATTATTTTATAAACTCCATGGGCAAGGACGATCCGTTTCCGGCTGCTTTGTAATGAATACTCCAGGGCTTTATTGATTGTTGCCAGGGGATCTTTTTGTGTCCCGGTATTCGTATCCCTTCCCAATGGGGAAACAAAGATGCTGTTTTTATCGACCGTGATGCGCCATTCCGGTCTTTCTTTACTTAAGTTTCCTGCCTTATCCACAGAAAAAGCGATAAGAATATAATGTTGCAGGGTTCCCGGTTCGGTATCCAGCACAATTTCTTTGTTATACACGATAAACTCCTGGGGAACTAAAATACTGGAATATTTATGCGCGGGAATAAGTTCATAATAGATGGTATCTTCTGTATTGTAAAAAGATGCAACCGTTCTTTTGTCGTAATACCCGCTATCCTTGATTCCCTGGATGCGGGGGGACTCAGGAGCTTTTTTATCAAGAATAAAACGGATATAGAGTTCGTGGGAGGAGACATTCCACAACTCCTTTTCTATCACCGATGCCCGGAGACAGTATTCTTTTGATTCTCCGTCTGCAATCGATATGGTCAGGGGATTTGTGTACTGGGAGGAAGCTTTTGTTATGTTCTTCGGGTTTGTCCCGTCATCTGTCAATTCATAATGAATCATTCCACCCCCGGCTTTCAGTTCAATGGTAACATCCCTGTTATAATGATCGCCATCAACAACACCGGTAACAGAAGGTGCCTTCATCAGTTCCCGTGGGGGAAATAGTTTATAGGATGCTACCTCACTCTTGTTTCCTGCAAAATCCCTTATAAATCCTTTAAGCATAATAGGGCTTATCTCCTTTGAAAAATCAACAATAAAAGGATCTTTATACAGGAGAAACTCATCACGCTGTTTTCCTCCATTTGACAGGGTATAGTAAATTTCTTCTTCTACCGGCTTGTCCCATGAAATGGTATAACGTTCTCCCGGCTCCTGTTCATAAATTTTTACCAGTGGGGCACCCGGCGGATCCGGTACTTTCTGGTCTATCTTGAATATGGTTTCCTGGAGTGAAAAGGAAATATTTTCAAGATCATCAATAGAAAGTGCATTAATCCTGAAAGTAATTTCCCGGTTTTTTATAGGATGAAGGGTGACAGGTTTTTTGTACAGAGGGGAATTGCTTCCCTGTAACAGGGGTTCAGATCCGTCGTCGGTAAGCTGAAAATACACAGGCCATGGTGTTTCCTTAAAAGAAAACGTAACGGATTCACTGGTAAATCCACTTTCCGGTATCCCCAGTACTTCGGGATTGGGAGGGGGCATTCTGTCGATAGTAAACTCAAAGCGTACGGGCGGGCTTATGGTAAAAAGGTCCTTATCCGCAGCTGCACATTTTACCATGTATCTTTTTTCCAGCCCGGGCGGCAGGGAAAAGACAAGGTCTTCATAAGCTTTTTCAGATTCCCGTGATGGGTCCGGGGGTTCAATACCATTCGCCGATATTTCAAAGACAATATTATCATGCTTTCCTGTAAAAATAGTAACAGGATTATTTGTCTTTCTGGAAGCCGTTGCCTCCAGAACCGGGGTATCCGGGTAACCAAAAAGAAATGAAACCTTCCGCTGTTTCATATCACTTTTTTCCCCATACGGACCGAATGCAATTGCATTGATTAAAATAAAACCATCCGGGTAAGCATCCTGGCGCCGGATGCGGATTTTCTCTGAATAAAGGGGAGAATATCTGTCCGGGATACTTCCATCCAGGGTATAATGGATATCTGCCCTTTCTGTCCCGTTTATTTCAACATCTGCATAGGTGCTTTCCGGTCCCCCGGGAGTAAAGACATTAATCCGGGTAATAACAGGCTTTTTTTTATTAATAAAATAGAAAAAACGATATTCTTTCCCCAGTTTTACCCCTTTTGATACTGTTCTTACCCGGAGGGGAAAATATACGGCTTCATTCTCTTCTCCTTTAAGAACGATCTCCCCCCTGCTCACCTCATCCGTTTCACTCGGGGAATGTTCTTCCAACGTATAGTTGAATATTGTTCCGGGGTCAGCGGCCAGCATCACTTTTGTATCCGAATAATAAAGACCGCTTTCTTTATTCACTGTTATTTCTTTTTTCCCCGCTGGATTTACGGAAAAGGATACCTCTGTCCTTACAGGGAGAGAATCCGCCAACCTGGGCAGAGCGACAACCTTTACGACGATATTCCCTGTTGCTTCCAGAAGAACCGGACCTGTATAGAGGATGCCGGAAACCCCGGGATCTGTCCCATCGACCGTATACGTAATCTCCCTGCAATTGTAAGATTCAATATAAAGTAGTTGCTTATTTTCAAATGACCCGGATACCGGACTTTTTACCGTCATACGTGGAGTCTCTGCTGCTTCAATATTCATATTTATTGTATAATGATAGGTGATTATGTCACTTCTGTTCCGGGCAGCATCAACGGAATACGCCTGGATAGTATACTCCTTTTTCCTGCCGTATTCCCCTGAAAGGACAAATGCCTTTTCATTCCATGTCCGTCCTGTCTCAAGAACAATACTGTTTATGGAATAAATGATTTTCCCTTTTTCCCTGCTTTTATCCTTATAAAGGAACAAAAGGGAAATCTCTTTCTGATACTCTCCAGGGGGCATAGTAAGAAGCGGGGGAAAAGGACGTTTTTTATCAATTACATACTCAAGTGTACGTTCCTCGATTTTTTTTTTATCTTTATAAGCACACAGAATCATGGTGTAGCATATTTCTTCACCCACAACTGCGGAGAGTGGGACCGGTTCTGTTACTGGAATCCATGGGCCATACCCCTGGTACCCTTCGTTTTCCAGATCTTCTACCATAAAGCGGAAGAAAATGTTGATATCCGGTTCAGATGGTACTATGGTAAGGGAAATATCATTGTTATAGATTCCGGGAGAGTGGGAAACACTCATATATTCATCGGATTGAAGCGGGAAAAACACAAAAAAAAATATAAAAAGGAAGAACCTGTTTTTGCTTTTCATCACAGGAATTCCTTTATCACACTTAACGCCCTCTTCACCTCTTCATCCGCAGTGGGAAAGAAATCAAACAGGTTTTTCCTGGTAAGACCGATAATTTCGTGACTCAGATAATGAATCCAAATATCATCCTCCGGTCTTTCGATTATATGTGACTGGGCAGAAAAATCGGGGATAACGGTGTGTTGTTTTTCAAGGTAAGGTCTTATTTTATAGTTATGAACAGCGACACGGATATCTTCCCTAGCAATTCCCTGGTTGATTACGCAGTTTACAAGGTGATTCATTGTACATCCCGAATCAAAGATGTCATCAACAAAAAGTATCTTTTCCCCTTTACGGAGATACCCGGGATTATATGTCCATCCGTCTACCACGACATTATACCGTTCCTCGGAAGTAAAATAGGATCTTGCTACAACTGCTGCATAAAAGAGAGGGGCTGAACCTTTCCGTATAATCTTAAAGAATTCACTTATAATATTGCCAATATATACGCCGCCGCGCAGGCAGACATATATAACATCCGGGGTAAAACCTGAATTGAATATCCTGTAAGCCAGTTTAAAAGAGTTGTCTCTTACTGTACTGTAAGAAATATATTCTCTTTTCATTTCTTATGTATAATTTGCAGGGTTTTTATATAGAAAACCCTGCAAATTATATCTTCCTTATTTCCAGATGCATATTCCACTCTGGTGGCTATAGTCCCATTATCGGACAAGACCTATCTTAAGATCAACACCTTTCCGTTCAAAGTAAAAATCAAGGTCTTTTTTACTCTTATCATTTAACGCCTTATAAAAATCTCTCATGGTTTTAATTTCCACATCGTTTATCTTCTTTATTATGTCATAATCCTTAAATCCGGCTATATCTGCGGGGGTATCATCCAGAACATACGCAATAATGACACCATTAGAGGTGTTATCTAGTTCAAACCGTTTCTTAAGTTCATCGGTAAGGGGCACAACCGACAGACCTGGCCAGAGATTTTTATTCTGTGCCGCGATCTTCTTTTCTTCCGGCCGTATTGCAAGTTTTACTTTCAAATTCATTGTGACATCCATCCGTATAATATTAAAATCGGAAGTCTTTCCACCGGAAATTTCCCCGATAATCCGTAAGAGATGATCCGTATCTTTTACATCGATATCATTCACCTTAATAATATAATCGCCCGGGAGAATCCCTGATTTCTCTGCCGGAGAGTCTTTAAATACCTGGGAAACAAACGATCCCTTTTTGTCTGCCAGCCCAAGTGCTTCTTTCACTTCTGTCACAGGATCGGTTATCTGGACACCGAGCCAGCCATATTCGACTTTACCGAATTTGATAAAATCATCAATCGCTTTTGTCGCATTATTAATTGGAATGGCAAATCCATACCCGGTGTAGAGTCCGGTGCGGGATGCAATCCATGTATTTATCCCGATCACCTGTCCCCGGATATTCACCAGGGCACCACCTGAATTTCCCTGGTTGATTGCAGCATCTGTCTGAATAAAATCACTGATATTCTCACCAGGTCCGCCGTGCCTGCCTATAGCACTGATAATTCCCGCGGTAACTGTATAACTGTATCCCAGTGGGTTTCCAATGGCAAGGGCCCAGTCCCCGACATAAATCCCATCAGAATTCCCGAGATCGGCAACAGGCACCTTGTCGGATTCTTCGAACACGACAAGGGCAAGATCTTTTCGCTCATCTTTTCCAACAAGTTTTGCCTTATACGTTTTTCCTTTATAAAGGGTGACATTGATTTCCTCTGCCTCCCCTACCACATGATTATTGGTAAGCACATACACCTGTTTTCCTGTCTGACGGACAATTACCCCGGAACCAAGCCCCTGCTGGCGGTATTCCTTCTGATCCGGTTTCTCGTTATTATCTTTATCCGGGCCAAAGAAAAAATCCCAGGGTGAATTAAAGTTGGGTGCATCCTGGGTTACAATGTCGACCACATTAATTTCTACAACAACAGGAAGTATTTTTTCCGCGACCTTTCTAAAAGAATACTGAATATTCTCCAGTGCTTCGATTCCCTCCATGGACTTTGATTCATCCTGTGCAAACGCTATCCCATTTGAAGAAAACTTTGTTGAACATGACATTGATATCACACCAATAACAAATCCGATAATAAGACAGACCAGTGCGATATTTATAAAGAGCATTTTCTTTGAATTAAACAATTTCTTTATTATCATATATGTCTCCTTACTGAATAAATTACGTATCTATAATTATAAATTACACAAAATCGCTTTTTGTTACAAATGAATTGCTTTTTTCGTTAACAATACACTGGCTTCCGGCATCAAAATCCCTTTGTAAGGATTTCACACCCGTGTTCAAGAATTACAATGGTATGTTCAAAATGGGCAGAATCCTTTCCATCTGCAGTGACAACAGTCCAGCCATCATCCAGAATATTTACATCAAAGGTACCTTCATTCACCATCGGTTCAATCGCAAGAACCATTCCCGGTTTTAACCTGGGATTCGGGCCGGAGTTGATATAATTAAACACCTGGGGGTCTTCATGGAGTTCGAATCCGGTTCCGTGTCCGCAGAACTTCCGGACAACATCATACCCATTGCTTTTTGCATGTGAGTAAATCGCTTCGGAAATCTTTCTTAGTCTGTTTCCTGCGAGGGATTGATCGATAGCACGGTAAAGACATTCTTCCGTCACTTTTAAAAGTCGCTTTCTTTTTTCAGAAATGTTACCAATTCCCTGTGAAAAACTTGCATCACTATAGTATCCTTTTAGAATCACTCCCAGGTCAATCCCGACAATATCACCCTGCCTGAGTTTCCGTTTGCCTGGAATACCGTGTATCACTTCGTTATTAATGGATATACAAAGACTGGCAGGATAATCAAAATAGCCCAAGAAAGCAGGTTTCCCGCCATGAGAAATAATATAGTTATGGGCAAATTGATCAAGTTCCCTGGTAGTAATCCCCTCGGTAATGAGTTTTCTTACTTCTTTTAATGTATTTGCTAAAAGTATCCCTGATTCCCGTATCCAGTTTATTTCATCTGCATTTTTTAATTTTATCATTCTTATTTACTGTCACCTTGTTCAATTTATAATCGGACTTCAACTATGTTGAAGATCACCTTGTTCAATTTATAATCGGACTTCAACTATGTTGAAGATCACCTTGTTCAATTTATAATCGGACTTCAACTATGTTGAAGACTCTTCATTAGTTTTCTTAATGCTTTTCTTTACTCCGGCTAAAGACTTAAACATATCCTCTGTACTGGGGCCAAAAGATTCTTCGATAGTGCTTTTCACATTTGAATCATTCCCGGAAGTAATCGTAACTTTTCCTTCTGTAATAACACCCGGTTCCACTATTAACTTTGGTGTGGTGATATTTCCCAATACCTTCCCACTTTGAAGAAGATTTACCTCTTCTGTTGCAGATATATTCCCTATAATTGTGCCTGCAATGGTTACTTTTTTTGCTGTAATATCTGTTTTTACCTTTCCTGTGGGACCAATGATAACCTGATCATCTGTTTTAATATCACCCTGGAACTTTCCTTCGATAAGAATCGAACCGCTTACATAAAATCTTCCGTCAAATACAGAGCCTTCTCCAATCACACAATGGGCATTCTCAATAGTTTTGGCCATAGTTCCTCCTTTCACAGGCCCAGAGTATTTATCATTTAAAATTCTGGTTTTCCTTATTTATTTTAAACTATACTACTATTGTTGAAGTTCTTCAAGCTCTTTCACCAGGGTAAGTACCTGATAATTTTCCGGATCGATTTCACCTGCCAGTGTTAATTGATCCCAGGCTTTATCATACTCCCCCAGAAGTATAAATACCTTTCCAAGAGTTGCAGTAACCAGGGAGAGAAAACGTTTATTCTTCCCTTCTTCCATAATTATTTCTTTACTGGTAAAAAGATCATCCCGGGCTGCCTTCCTATTCCCTGATTCAATATGAACTAAAGCCCTGTGAAACAACACATACGGATTATCTTCTATTGCAAGGCTTGATGCAAAAAAATCCAGGGATTTCTGGTAATCCCCTGACAATACCTTGCAGATTCCTTTATAATAAGGCACCCAGGAAAGGTATTCGCTTTTCTTTCCACCAATACCCCGCTGAATATCGAACAAGGTCAGGGCAGATTCAACTCCATTTATGTCTTCTCTCCCAAGAAGATAGAGGACCAGAAACTGGCAGAGGAATTCATTCCCCGGATGAGCATTAAAAAGATCCCATAATCCTGTTCTGTAACGGGAAGGATGCATATTCTCCTGATTCAGGTAAAGAAGTAGTAAATCTATCATATAATCCCTGCCTTTATATGGATAAATGATGGAAAAGGCAGTTTCTCTATCATTAAGACCGATAAAAAACCTGGATGCTTCAAGAACAATATTTTTATTTTGCGGGAAGTTCCTGGAGCCTTTTTTTAACCATTCGAGTGCACTCTGCAGATCACCCCGTTGTTGATAAATATAGGAAATATTCAGATATGGTGTTTCAGAAACAAGAGGATTATATGTAATTGCTTTGTTAAATAAGGAGACTGCTTTATCATATTCACTATAATGCATCTCAATATCCCCGTATAAACAATATAATAAGGCATTATCTGCCCCGTTTTTCGATAAGATTATCGTGATAAATTGCCTGGCTTTTTTATATTCACCTGCATCATAAGCAATAAAGACCCCGGGGGCTTGAAAAAGGGGATCCTCTTCATAGGAACTGATAATCCTCAAAGCCTCTTTATTATTTCTTTTCAGTGCATAAAGAAGGGACGTATCAAGAAAAAGACGTTTGTCTTTGAGTATATGTGCTGCATCTTCATAAAATAAAGGATCATCTGTGGATAATAGATGAAGAAAACGAAAGGGTTGTGACGGTGTATAATAAGACACAAGGGCTTCTGTCTCTCCACGTTGAAGAAGGGCCTCGACTTTTAAAGAAAGAAGCCTTTCTGTCTTCGCCGGTTTTTCAAGCAATTCGAGAGTTTTACCGGTATCACCTGCTTTCATATATACACGGGCTGCAATAAAGACAAGTTCCTCGTCCCGGTTTTTTTCCAGGGCTGCATGAAGTGCAATTTCTTTCAATACCGTCATGTCATTCATTTTCTCGGCAAGCAAAAATGCCCGTTTAAGAATACGTAAATACTGCTTTTTTGATGCTGCATGGGTAAGACTGAGTTTAAGCAGGGTACTGGCTTTTGGATAATTATGGGTATTCAGGGATGTATCTGCCTGTTTCAACAGATCAGTAAAGTATTGTTCTCTGTTCAGATTACGGATAAAGAGAATAGCAGAAAGAGTCATGAATAAGGACAAAATGAGGATAATCATAAGGAGAAGCAGGGCTTTATATATCCTTTTCATTGCCTTATTTATTCTTTAACGATTTATAAATACTGTCCAGTACACCATTAATAAACCGGTAGGAATCATCATTCCCAAACTCCTTTGCAATATAAATTGCCTCATCGATCGTGACTGAAGCTGGTATATCCTGCTGGTAAAGAATTCCATAAACACTTATTCTTAGATTGGCCAGATCCACTTTAAGTAACCTTGAGAAATCCCAATGTTCAAGATGTTTTTTAATGACCATGTCGATAGTATTCAGGTTTTCCAGTGTCCCGGCAATGATAAACTTTGCAAAGACATATGTTTCTTCCGGATAGACTTGTTGCCTCTTTTTATCAAGCCATGAGAAATCGAGGAGATCTCCCAACGGCTCATGAGTAAAGTCAAAACGGTAAAGAGTCTGAAATGCTATAACTCGTCCCTGGTGCCGAGCCCCCATATCCTACCATGTAAGATTTTCTTCATATATTTTAATATCGGCTTTCTTTGTAAGCTCATCAGCAATCTCAAGAGAAATTTTCTGTATAGCTTCCAATTTCTTTAGCTGCTCAAGAAAATTTTCAATAGTCTCCCGCACCGTGGCTACATTTTGAGGTGGAACCTTATCATCCAGCTTAAGAATGGAGAAATCGTATTTTTTTACAACCTGAATAATATGGAGTCCGATATTGGATTCGAGTACCTCACTGATATTTCCTTCCTCCATATCAAATACTTTATTAAAAAAATCTTCTCCATAGGTTATTTTAAGACTATTTTCTTCTATTGGCCATGTCTCGATCTGTATACTTCCGATTGCAGTAGAGTTGCCTTTAATAAATACCTCTGAATAGTTGTCGAATGCACCTCCCTGTAGAATATCCTTGTAAATTTCCTCTGCCCTTTGCCTGTATATTTCCTTCTGACTGTTTGATATACCTTTTGTGAGGATACGGATCTGTTTAAAAGTGACCATTTCCGGGGTAACAAATTCACGCTGGTTTTTTCTGTAAAAGTCCTTAATATCTTCTGCACTCGGTTTTGACAGCTTGGATAATTCCTCTCCCTTTTCTGCTATAATATACTTCTCTAAAAGAATCGCATTTTTTACTTCTTCAAGAAATTCATCCCATGTTGATAAACCAAGGAGCCTGGGTAAAAGTTCCTGGATCTCCTTATCAGATAAATTCTTTCCCCCCTGGGCTTTCATTTGTTGCTTATAGGTAGCGATTTTTGCATTAATTTCAGACTCGGTTACTTTGTAATTTTCTGCCTTTGCTGCCTGGATAAGGAGTTTCTTCTTGATTATCTGGTCTAAAAGCTCTTTCCGTTTCTCCAAAGAACTCGGTTTATTCGTCTTCCTGTCATATTCTTCTATAATTGTTTTAAACTCGGATTGACGTATTACATCAACTGCGTAAAGTTTAATTCTCGCGACGTTTTTATCGATAACATCTGCATTCACACAGGGTAAAATAAAGATTATAAAAAGTAAAATTCCTGTAATTTTCTTCATAACATACATATCCTTCCTTATTTATTCGCTCAACACTATTTGTGTCAATGAGCTTACTTATCTTTCATCACTTAAAAGTCAAACTTTTTTACTTTATAAAATAAAATAAAAAAAACCTCAATAAGTTACAATTAAAATATAACCGCCAATTTATTTAAAGCAGGTATTCTAATGCATTTTCAATTAATAATATAGCATTAAATTGAAATATTTTCAGGACAGCCGATTTTTTCTCTTAACTTCTTTATTCCACCAAGTTTTTTATATAATTCAAGACCCTTTTCCAGGAAGAACAGAGCCCGGTCTTTTTCACCTTGATTCAGATAGACTTCTGCCAGTTTTTTATAAAGCAGGGCATTATCTTTTTGTGAAAAATTAAAAGCAAGAAGCTCCTTAATATACATAATTGAACATTCCGGCGGTTCCTTTTTAACGATTTTCAGACAAACCAATCCTATAAGCCGTTCGATAATTTCATCAATATAATGCTTAAAAAAAGCACATTCCTGCTCATAAAGGTATATTTTTTTTAAAAATTCAAAGGCTTTACGATAATTTCCTTTTTTTTCCAATTCTTCTGCAAGCAGGAAAATACACTCCAGGTAATCACCATATTCAAGATAATTCTTCAGGTTATAGGCAGGTATTAAATTAAGATAATCATAGAGTTCAAGTGCCTCTTCAGGATGATCATAGAGTAAATCAAAGAATATGAGTTTGGATTGACTCTTTAAATCATGTTTTCTGTTTTTAAGGAATTCCCTGTAATTAAAGCGGGATGGCCGTGATTGAGAAAGAATTCTGTCATATTCCTTCCGTTTTTCAGGATCACTCAAAACCTTGTATGCTTTAATAAGAATTCTCATCGCTTCATCTGAATGGTTATTTCCTGAATTCTTTATATCCGGATGGAGTTCTTTCGCTTTTTTCCTGAAGCTCCTTTTTATCTCTCTTAAAGAAGAATTCTCATGAATTCCGAGGATATTGTAGTAATCCCTCACATAAATATTTCCTTTCGCCTGTAAAATAAAAGGTAAAAATCCTTGAATTTATAATATAACCCATGTTTTTCGATATTTCAATAATTATTATCCTGGGGATCCTGGGACTGATTCAGAATAATCTTTTCTTAATTATAACTGAAAAATGAGATTTTGTCACCCCGGAAAAATAAAGGAATCAGGAATATTACTGTATTCTGTTATCTGCCTTATAAATGACAAAATCCACTTTCATTTTTGAGAGTTTACTCAATTCCTTAATATGTCGATATCTTTATTATGAAAAAGGTATCTATCGTTATCGTCTTTCTACTATTGCAGATGATATATGCATGTGCAGACTACCCGAAACTGCCGGTTTTTGATCTTTCGTATGAACTCTCTTACGGGACAGAAGAAGAAGAGGAATCAGGGGATATTATTGCCGATTCTATCAGACATTCGATTATTCTTCGAATAAAGGAAGAACTGGCAAAGAGCTTTTATTTTGCTTTTCCTTTTCAATACACAGTAAAAGATAATTTTGATAGTGATGATGCTTATAATAATTATTATTACCTGCGGTTCACCCCGTATTTATCCTGGGATATTACTGAAAAATCGAACCTGAAGTTCTATATAACAGGAAAATGGTTTGATTATGAATTACCGGACAGTGAGGATAATTCCAAGGATTTCTATATGATGAGTACCCAGGTTGCATGGACATATAAAGTATTCAGTAATTTTAAACTATTATCCGATTTTAAATCCGAATATGGGTTTTATCTTAACCCGGCCAAACAATCACAGTCATATAATTTTCGTTTGGGGAGTAGCTTGCAAATAAATAAATACACACTTTCCGGCAGATATAACGGGAAAATCATGCTTCCCCTGGGTGAAGACAGTGAAAAAGAAATCGATACCTTAAATGCATTCAAGATTGATCTCACTTTGGATTTGAATAAATGAATATTCCTTACTTGATTACTTGATAGAAATGATTTTTCTATTATAAAATACAAGTATGTACAGGAGTCCTGACCCGGAAAGTGATCCAAAAACTATTTTCACAAGCCTTCTCGTGATTCTTGTAATCCTGGTCATAACCGGTTTCATACTCGCTTTAATCATCAATTTTATGTATGGGAAATTTTCCGGCAGGCTTATAAAAATATCTCTTATTAATTCCATAGCCCTTGCAGGCGGGGTGTTCCTGAATCTGTTTATTACCAGGATGCTTGTTTCCCGCATCAAACCCCAGTATATTTTTTTCATTTCATTTGGCCTTATTGCTGCTGTAAGTATTTCCGGTTTTCTCTATATTTTTATTCTTGAACCCTTTTTTTTCTTATATGGTTCCAATCTTATAAACTCCTATTTTTTAATTAACTTTGTATTCACACTCTCATTAACAATCATATCGAGCGGATTCCTTATCTATCAGCGGAGAATTCTTGAAAAGGAAAAAATCATACATACAGAACGTCTTTTAAGAAAAGAAATGGAACAGAAACTCTATAATGCAAAGATAAACCCTCATTTCCTTTTTAACTCGTTGAACCTGATTATCTCACTTCTTCCTGCGCCTGAAAAAGCAGAGGAAGCCCTTACCAAACTTTCAGAAATATTCCGGTACCATCTGGATACTTCATCCGGGGATACAGTACCATTATCATCGGAACTTGAAAATATAAGAAAATATCTTTTCCTCCAGAAACTGCGGTTTGAAGAAAGGCTTTCTTACCAAATCATCGAAAAGACAGACGGTTTTATTCCGCCGCTTATCATCCAGCCCCTTGTGGAGAATTCCGTTAAACATAATATCAAAAAAGTAAAGCACCTGGAAATTGAAATTGTTATCATGAAATCCCAAGATATCATTATCATTCAAATACATGATTCCTGCAGGAACGTAACAACTGATATGATCGGCAAAGGTTCAGGGCTTACAATAACAAAAAAAAGACTCGAAATGGCAGGTGGGCAATTTAAAATATATAATGGCGGAATAATAATGGAAATCCCGGTACGGCAGACAGGAAAGGAGAAAATTATTGATAAGGGTAATAGTGGCGGATGATGAAGGACATGCCCGCATACGGCTCTGTAAAATGCTCAAGAATTACCCTGAAATCAGGATCATCCGCAAGATCGCTGACGGGGATGAACTGATTCCTGTCATACAATCAGAAGCAATTGATGTGGTATTCCTTGACATCAATATGCCCGGGGAACCGGTTTTTAAGACGATCTCTTTACTGCCGGACCCTCCCCTGGTCATTTTCCAGACTGCTTACTCTGAATATGCGGTGGATGCTTTCGGTATTAATGCACTTGATTATTTAATGAAACCGGTAAGCAGGGAAAGACTCGATTTATGTATTGAAAAAATAAAAAAAGCATTGTTATTTCAGGAAGAAAAACCCCGCCTTACCCAGATTTCAGTGAAATACGGCAGTATAATGAAGGTTATCAATATTTCGGATATTTTTGCCATTAAAACAGAAGAGGGATTCAGCTATATTTACTCTGTCGAGGGACGTTTTCTGTCAGATAAATCACTACAATATTTTGAAACGATCTTATCCGGTTTAAGATTTTACCGGGTAAGCCGGATTGGCATTGTGAATCTTGATTATGTAAAAGCGCTTCACCCGATGTTCAAAGGTTCATACAGTCTTGAACTTAAAAATGGTATAAAAATGATTGTTTCCCGGAGAAGGATGAAAAAACTTAAAAGCCTGCTCGCTTTTCTTTAACCGCTTAACCAGTGAAATCGACCGTTCAGCCGGGAAGTTCGACCACTCATATGATTTTCTTTGCATTAAACGGGGTTTGGGGTAACATTATATATAACAAATACTATTGAAAGGAGACAATCATATGAAACTGAAACTTTTTGTTATTATTATGGGGATATTGATGTGCTTTCCCCTGTTTTCTTTACAAATAAAAACAGAATCCGGTTCATCTTACACGGAAAATGGGCAATACGAGGAAGATTATATTTTTAAAGGAAATGAACTCATATTTGAAGGAAACGCAACGGATCTGTTTTTTTTCGGGAGAAAGCTGATTTTCAATGGAAGTGTTAACTCCGGTGTCTATGCAATTGGTGAAACAGTGGAAATCAATGGTTCTATCGAGAATGATTTTTTTGCCGGGGCCAGCAAACTTGAAATCAATGGAAAAATCAAAGGAACTCTTTTCATGGGTTCGGGAGAATGTACCCTGTCAGATGATTCAATTATTAACGGGAATCTCTTTATGGGCAGTGGTAATATCAAAGTAAAGGGGACGGTTAATGGGGATATCTATGCAGGCACAGGGGTTCTTTCCATTGATGGTACGGTGAACGGGAATGTAAAAGTTGGTGCAGGTGAAATCATCATTACCGATAACGGCAGGATTAATGGAAATTTTAACTACTCGACAGAAAATAAACTGAATGACAGTGAGGAACAGCGAATAACAGGGGTAATCGAATATTCGGAACATGCTACGAAAAAAACAGAGATAGTACCGTTTTTCATGACTTTTTCAATAATCATTTTTATCCTTGGATTATTATCCGTCCTGGGATCCGGACTATTACTGCTGCTTCTGCCCTGTCTGCGTGATTTTAATTACGCCGGCAGTCACAAACAATTCTGGTATTATCTTGTTTACGGGCTTATTCCATTTTTCATTTATCCCATGCTGATTATCGTAACAATGATCCTTATTGTAACCATACCGCTTGGAATTATTATTTTACTGGCCGGATTACCACTCCTTTTTGTTACCTTGCTCCTGGGAATTACTACATTCGGTCAATACCTGTTTCGCCTGTTCAAATGGAAAAATAATAACCGTTTCCTTTACTTCCTGTTCGGTCTGGTTTTTTATTTCCTGATTTCCCTGATCCCTGTTATTAAAATACTCGGTGTTATCTTCTTTTCATGCATCGGGTGGGGAATTATTCTTGAAAAAATCTTTAAGAAAAAATTCGTAAATAATGGCTTAAGTACTGAACAGGGATAATCCCGTTTTCAATAACCAAAATAAAGGGACAGGCCCCCGGGTTTGTCCCTTTATTTTGTCTTTAATACCCTGGAAACAATCTTCCTGAACTCTTCCCGCACTCCGTGGTGAAGCTTTACAATAAACCTGTCATCTATCTTTTGCTTATTCCGTTTTATGAGGTCAACAACATCGGCAAGATCTTTTGCCGCGAATTCAATTCCCTCATTATTCCTTTTGCATAAAAATACCGCCATTTTTAATTCAATAATATGGAAAAGATCCATGAAATTTGCCTTTAATTCCGTATCATACTCTGTTACCTGTTCAGGGTCAGGCATGGTGAATACCATATCCCAATCATCCCCCTTAAAAAGAATATCAACATCAATATGATTATGACTATCTTTTGCATGATCGGTCCCTGTCGTAAAATCATCCTGTTTGATGGTACAGAGATATTGCCAGCCATCGTGCGTTGTGAGAATGTCTATATCATGAGTTGTTCTGTATCCACCGTTCCGTATGACTGCCATACCACCAATTATTGTATAAGACACACCTGCCCGGGAAAACAGTTTGTGAATTCTTCTTGCCGTCTCAATAAGAGGAGAAGAGGTAAAATCGCCATTCTGTTCCAGTAATATCTTTGCTGTCATCATCAATACAACCGCTTTAATAAAAACTCACGTTTTCTATTCTCCCAGGGTATTTCGTAATGAGGTTAAAAAAATCTCTGATACGGTAAAAATCGTCCCATGCCTTACCCCGCCGGGAAAAGAACAGCCGGTACCATCAGGAAAGAGGAACAGGGTGTAAAAAACGAGGAAGATGATGAGCAGAACAAGTTTCTTTTTCATCTTTTCTCCTTCTTGCAAGATAGTTCTGTTTAAAGTCGTATCATAGCATAAATAAAGGGATAATGCAATTTTTAAAAAAGATGCAACCTCTTTTCTTTTATTGCCGTCTCTACAAAAACTTTCCCAGTAATACGTATTCCTCGCTGAAACCGTTTTTTTTATCAAAACTCTGTGCTGCACGGTTCTTACATTCTGTCCCGACCTCAATCTCATCCATACCGGATTCACGGGCTAACATACACGCTTTTTTAATCAATAGTGTCCCGATTCCTTTTCTTCTGTATTCCCGGGAAACGACCAGTTCATTGATAAGGGCAGTCCCGCCTTTAAGCAATAATGTTTTATAAACAACAAGGGAAAGGAATCCGGCAACTGTATTATCAACAACTGCAACAAGATTCTTATAAACCCCTTTTGACTTCTTCATCCGGTAAAACATTTTTCTGCAATTCTTCTCACTCACCACATAGGGAAAATCGACGATTTTAGTCAACTCTTCAAGCAACCTGCATAGTGCAGGAATGTCCTTGTTCAGAGCAACCCTGATTTTAACAATTGTCTTCATAGTTTTTCCTAAAATCAAGACAAATACTAAACAAATAAAAAAGAAAATGCAAAAAGAATCTGAAAAAAATCCCGGTACCCTGCTTTTTTATTATGTAAGAAATTCCTGAATTCAGTATATCTAAAAATTACGGTTAATGATTGTAATTTGACGATAAAGAGGTTAAAATATCACGAAAAGAAGGGAAAAGACATTTTTATAATCTATTGGAAAAGGATCTGTTATGAAACGAATTTTATTATCTCTCTGTATCTTCGCTGTATCATTAACCATTACCTTTTTTTCCGGCTGCCGGAACAAATCAGATTCCATGGATCTCTTTAATCAGGAAATAAAGACCGGCAACCTGGAACCTGTTACCCTTACTTTATATTTTATAGATACGTGGCGGTACAAAGAAGAGGAATTAAGAATAGTTCTTGATGAGATCGAAAAAAGAACAAAGAAAACCCTGAATATTACCCTGAATTTCAAGTTTTTCTTTTTTTATGATTATTATACAGAGATTGAGAAGGTAATCACCAATGGGGAGCCCTGTGATATGTTTGCATATAATACATGGAGTAATTCCAATATTCTCCCGGAATTGTATTATAAAGGATTGACTTTGGATATTACCACAATGTTTCCCCAATATGCCCCAGGATTGTACAGTAAACTCGATCCGGGAGACCTTACTTTACACAAAATAGACGGGAAGCTGCTGGCTGTACCCAATCATTTCCCTTATATTAATAAAATGTGTGTAAGCGTCCGGGATGATCTTATGAAAAAATACAACATCCCGCCTATAAAGAATTTGGATGATATGGAAACATATATGGATGCTGTGAAGAAAAATGAAGAGAAGCTGCTTCTGCTTTCAATCAATGATACGACCCTTGGGATATTTGCACCGGCATTTCATTATGTCATCCTTGATTATCAACTTGCCCTTGTGTATAAATGGGATGATCCGGAAATGAAAATCATTCCATGGGAACAGACCCCTGAATTCCCGGAAGCTATTGAAAGGGCATACAACTGGTACAAAAAGGGATATTTGCAGAATGGTTATTTCTACCTTGAACCTGACCCGGGACTTATCCGGTCAGGTACCCTGGCAGCCATCCTCGGTTATCAGTTATCTGTATTCGATTATAATACATTATTATTTGAAGAAAATGCCAACTGGCGGTATCTTGAATACCCTCTTTTCCCGGATGTTGTTTGTCAACCTATTGTAAATGTCTATGAAGGGATGATTGTAAGCCCGAATTCAGAGAATCCGGAGCGTGCATTAATGTTTATAGACTGGATTTATACAAATCAGAAAAATTATGATCTTATCCGGTATGGTATCCTGAACAGGCATTACCAGTTACGCGGAGACCAGTATGCATTCCCCAAAGGGGTAACAGGTCAGAATGCATTCTTAAACTGGCAGTGGTCAGTTTTTCTTGATATGGATTTTGAAAGAACAAATATAGCCAATTCAAAAAAATATAGAAAAGAAGTCCTGGAAGCCTATAAGGCTTCCTCCAGGTATCCGCCGCACTGGGGATTCAAGCCTGATTACCGGGGATTGGATATGGCACTCAGGAAAATGGCCCAGGGAAATCTTGAATGGACAATCGGCAGGGGGAATTATAATGCAGATTCCTTACAGGAATATATCGATCAGCAGAAAGAAGAGGGAATCGATGCAATTGTTGCAGTAATTCAATCCCAACTCGATGAATGGCGAAAGGAGAATGATGCCAGAGAATAACTTCCCAATACGCAGGATGGTGAAATATGCTCTGGGAATCATTATTATTGCAGTACTTGTACTCTTTATCTCCTTAAGCGGATTTTTCTTCCCAGAAGAAGAGAAATTCCTGGCCCCTCCTTTAAGAAAACCGGAAGAGATTGAATATAAAACCTATAAAGTGAAAAAATCATACATAGAAAACAGAATCACCTGCCGTGGCTATTTTGTTCCGGAAAAACAGGTTGATGTTTCTTTTGAAAACCGTGATGGGTATCTGAAAGAACTCTATGTTTCAGCAGGGCAGAATGTTACAAAAGCTATGATCCTGGCAGTCCTGGATACGGATACCCTGGAAAATGAAATTAAAAGGCAAACTCTTGTCCTTAAAGGGGCAGAGGAGATACATACCAAACTTAAAGAAATTACAGATATCGATATACAGATGAGCCGTCTGCAACTCGTTGAATTAAAGGATGAACTGGATATAAACTATCAGATGAAAGATTCCATAACCCAGTCTGAAATATCAAAACTGGAAAACAAGGTGAAAATACAGGAATACCTGCTGAACAAACAGATACTGGACTATCAGTATCAGATTTCAGCAGCAGAACGGGATATTGAAATGGCCCGTCTCCGGTTGAGTGAACAGAAACTGGAACTGGAAAAATCGATTATGAGAGCCCCGATTTCCGGCAAAGCAAATTATGTCGCACCATTAAACCAGGGAGAATTTGTTCCATCCTATAAAGTGATCGTCAGTGTGGCAGATACAGGACGCCTTGTTCTCCAGTATATCGGGGATAAATATACACATTTCCGCCTGGGCATGACAGTTGATGTCGATATTGACGGGAAAATGTTCAACGGGGAAGTAGTTATGACCCCGCTCCAGGTTCCTGCGGAAGATTATGCGAAGATGAAAGAGTTAATCCGTATCCATGTAAAAAATTTACCTGCGGGACTGGATATCGATGATTCTGCCATTATCGGTGTAACTATGGAGAAAGCCGATAATGTGATTGTTCTTCCCAAAAGGCTTGTTCATAATTATTCAGGACGTTTTTTTGTAAAAATACTTGAAAACGGGATAGTAAATGAACGTGATGTGGCAGTCGGCATTCAATCCACCACATCATATGAGATCACAAACGGTCTTGAGCCCGGTGATCTGGTGGTTGAATAACCGGGGGACTTGAATTATTGTTTTTGACTGTAATTAAAAAAATGATTAATAACCAGTGGATGACAGCGTGTCTCTTTACCGGTTTTTTCCTGGTTGTTGCCATGGTCAGCAGTATCCCGCTTTATACAGGGGGAATCCTCCAGAAACTGCTTACCGCGGATCTGGAAAATTATCAAAAAAAACAAAATATTTTCCCCGGGTATTATACGGTAAAAGCCAATTTTCAAAATCTCGAATCAGTTGAACGTCCCGGGTTATACACATCACTTAAAAATAATCTTATAAATCATCTGCTGCCTGAATTCCCTTTACCGGTATTAACCATTGCCGAAGAAATCACCCTGGACAATTATTCAGCCCTGCCTGCTGTCCAGAGAGAGAATCCGCCTGTCAGACGGTCTGTTTCTTTACGTTCGATCCCTGACCTGGAAAAACATATCACCCTTACCCGTGGAACGCTTTTCTCTTCCCAAATTCAGGATGGTACAATAGATGTAATGGTGACGGAGAAATTCTTAATAAACAACAATTTCCAGCCCGGGGAAGTAATACATATTCATGAATATACAAATAAAGATATCATAAAAGTAAAAATCACCGGTGTGTTTTCCATAACCGATTATCAGGATACTTTCTGGGTGAAAAACCTGGATTATTATGATTTCGTATTCTTTATAGACCATTCGCTTTATGAACGTGAATTTCTTAAGCAATCCCCCCCTGTAATAACAAAAGTGGAATGGAACGTTGCCCTGGATTATCACCGGATAACGATCAATAATGTCGGGGCAATCATCTCCATATTGGAAAAACATCACCGGCTGGTGGATCATTACAGACAGTATCTGAATTTGGAATTTACAGCCGAACCCATTCTTCTTAAGTATTTAAACAGGGAAAAACAACTCAAGTTTACATTATGGATTATCGAAGTACCTGTCCTGATTCTTCTCTTTTTTTATGTTTTTATGATATCAAACCTTATCATTACCAATGAACGAAATGAGATAGCGATTCTGAAAAGCCGGGGTAAAAGCACGTTTCAGGTCTTTCTTCTTTACCTGTTTGAAAGTTTGATCTTGAGTTTCATTGCCCTTCTCTGCGGTCCACCGCTGGGGTATATTATCTGCAAGTTTATGGGTGCGAGTAATGGTTTTCTTGAATTCGTCCGGCGTATTTCCCTGCCCCTTACTCTTGATTTTTCCCCTTACCTCTATTCCTGTCTTATCCTTCTTTTTCTTATCATCACTATCATGTTCCCTGTTTTTTTTGCTGCAAAAACGAGTATTGTCCAGTTGAAACAGCAAAAGGCTGGCAAACAGAATACCCCTGTATGGAAAAGATTCTCTATTGATATCCTGATCCTGGGAATTTCCGGTTATGGTTTTTACCGGTATCAGAGCCAGCAGAGTATTTTAAAGATCACAGGGGCAGGTGGCGTTGAATTAGGAATCGATCCACTGCTGTTCCTCACATCAACCCTGTTCATTCTTGGAACAGGACTGCTTTTTTTAAGGATTTTTCCATTGCTTATCAGAATGATTTACCGCATTGGGAAAAAATACTGGTCTCCTCCCATGTATTGTGCCATACTCCAAGTGGCCAGGACAGGGGAAAAAGGGCAATTTTTCATGCTTTTTTTAATTTTTTCCATTGCTATTGGAATTTTAAGTGCCAATATGGCCAGAACACTGAACAGAAACATGGAAGATCGTATAAGGTATAGAACTGGTGCAGACATCACAATGCAACCGGCATGGCTTTCAGAAGCAGCAATCGCTTCCATGGATATCGATACTACGGCAACTGACTATTCCCCGGATGCAGATGCTGTCAGTCTTACCACTGCAATCCATTATCTTGAACCCTCATTTATTCCTTTTACCCAATTAAAGGGTGCAGAAAAGGTAACAAAGGTTTTTCGTAAATCAGATGGGAAAGTATTATCAGGGGACAGGGTCATCACCGAGGTACAGATACAGGGAATCGTCCCGCACGAGTTCGGTGAGACCGCCTGGTTCCGGGATGATTTACTTCCATACCACTGGTATCATTATCTGAATCTCCTGTCAGAATCCCCTTCTGCATTACTTTTATCCCGTAACTTTGAAACACGTGAAAAGCTTAAACCAGGGGATTCAGTTATATTTACCCGGGGAAATCAACAGTTTATCCAGGGAACTGTTTATGCCTTTGTGGATTTCTGGCCTGCTTATAATCCTTATGAATCGACGGATTTCAACTCGGAATCGTTTCTAATTGTTGCAAATCTTCAGTATCTCCAGAATAAACTGGCCAGGGAACCATATCAAATCTGGATAAAGAAAAGAGAAGGGAGTACCGATGAGACCCTGTATGAGGATATCAGGCAGAAAACCCTGGCAATCGAAGAGATAAACAGTGTTTCCCAGGAAATTATAAAACAGAAGAACGATCCTCTTCTTCTTGGCATAAATGGAGCACTTACTTTGGGATTCATTCTTATCATGTTTGTCTGTATCATCGGATTTTTAATTTACTGGATACTCTCTTTACAGAGCCGGAAATTGCAATTTGGAATTTTCAGGGCAATCGGTTTATCCCGGCGTAAAGTGATTTCAATTATAATCCTTGAACAGATCATGATGTCCGGTGTTGCAATCTTTATGGGTATTATCATCGGAGGTATTGCCTCTTATTTATTCGTCCCCTTCCTGCAGCTTGTTTTCAGTTCTGTTGAACAGGTCCCGCCCTTTCATATTGTTGCTTTACGCAGTGATTATTTAAAAATATATAGTATCGTCGGAATTATCCTGGGGACAGGGTTTGTTATTCTCCGGTTTTTTATAAACAGACTTAAAATCGGCAGTGCATTAAAACTGGGGGAGGATTAAACTGTGGAAGTTCTCATGAAAACAAAAGATCTCTGTTGCACCTTTTTTACCGGACCTGAACCTGTGTATGCCATAAAACAGGTGAATCTTACAATTACCAGAAAGAAATTTACCGTTCTCCGGGGTCCATCAGGATCCGGTAAAACCACCTGTATAAATGCATTGGGGGCATTGGAAAAACCCAGTTCCGGTGAAATATATTTTAATAATAACAGGATTACCGGTTTATCGGAATTTCAGTGTGATGAACTCCGAAGATTAAAAATGGGATTTGTTTTTCAATCCATCGGTCTTATCTCCATTATGTCTGCTTATGAAAATGTCGAGTTTGCATTACGGGTTGCAGGGTATGCTCCTGATACAAGAAAAGAATGGGCGGAACAGTGTCTTCATATGGTAGGGATGTATAAGCGAAGGAATCACCTGCCTGCGGAACTTTCCGGCGGGGAGCAGCAACGGGTCGCTATTGCCAGGGCTTTTGCCCATAAACCGGATATTATTTTTGCTGATGAACCCACCTCTGCCCTGGATACAATGCTCGGACTCCAGGTAGTGAAACTTTTTAAAGAACTGGTGGAAAATCAGGGTATGACAATTGTAATGACAACACATGATCCGAATATTATGGAAGTCGCGGATTATGTTTATACACTGGAAGATGGCCGGATTGTTGAAGAGGATACAACAATGTTGAATACCGATTGTAAATAAAATAAGGTGGACAACAAATGATTGAATGTGAAAACCTTGTAAAAATATATAAAACCGGGGATATTGAAGTCGTTGCCCTCCAGGGACTGGATCTACTCGTTGAAAAAGGGGAATTCATGGCAGTAATCGGCAACAGCGGCAGCGGGAAAAGCACCCTTTTGAATATGCTCGGTGGGCTGGATAAACCATCTGCCGGAAAACTTACTATAGATAATAAAGAGCTTTTAAAATTTACGGAAAATGAACTGAATATATACCGGAGAGATACGGTAGGGTTTGTCTGGCAGAACAGTTCAAGAAATCTGATCCCTTATCTTCCTGCTCTTGATAATATCATCTTACCCATGGTATCAGCGCAGGGAAAAGAAAAAATAATATGGGCTCTGGAACTTTTACGGATGATTGGGCTTTATAATAGAAGAAGACATAAATTAATCCAGCTCTCCGGTGGGGAACAGCAGAGAGTGGCCATCGCTATCGCCCTGGCAAATAAGCCGAAAATACTTCTTGCCGATGAACCTACCGGATGTGTGGATACAAAAACAACGGACATGATCCTGGATATTTTCCGGGAATTCAATCAAACCATGGGAATCACTATAGTAATTGTTACCCACGATATGTCAATTTCCCGGAAAGTGGACAGGATTGTCGCTATCAGGAACGGCAAGGTGAGCAGTGAATTTATCCACAAACGCTTTTACAGCAAGCAACTGGCAGGTATGAAAGGATCGGGTCTTTCCGATGATCTGGATTCACACATTGAAATGGTCGTGCTGGACAGAACCGGAAGACTCCAACTCCCGAAAGAGATTATGGACGACTTCAAGGAAAGAGGGATAAACAAGCTGCTGGTATCAAGAGAGGGTGAAAAGGTTGTCCTCTCTGTGCCGGAGAAAAGCGGGGAAGTCTGAAATTCTTTGAATATTGTATTATTTTTTCCTGCGTTTAAAGATAAAATAAAGGGAAATTGCGATTCCAGTAATAAGAAGAATTACCCCTCCCGTCACTATACCAATACCGGTATACGCCATCGTTTGAAAACTTATCCCGGGAGTGAAATTCACCGGTTCATAGTGGAATAATGAATCATCCACAATACCTGTATTATAAAATGTAAGCATAAGATGTTTAAGGGCTTCAGGCTGTAAACTCCAGAGATCTTTTGTGTGACCGAATTCGGAAAGAATTACTTGCCGGCCATTTTTTAGATAAGGGAGGATTTGAGTAGCATTCTCGGCCGGGGTGGAAAAATCAACACTTCCGCTTATCATAAGGGTGGAGATATCTGATTCTTGTAAAGTCCGGTATTCTTCAGGAATTACCGGGAAGACTGTTTCGGCCATCTGCGCAGAACCCCATAGCAATGTAGAAAAAGGTGAGCCAAGAATACTTCCCGGTGGATTCATATCTTTTACATAATCACGTTCCGGATCAAAATCTGCCGGGGCGGCTTTAAGGATTGAATCACCCCAGACCATTGATCCGGGTATCATCATATCGAAAAAGAAACTCATTAAAGCCAATCCACTGTAATCACCGTTTTCAGCTGCAACAAAGGCATCAAACATCTGCGGCGCATTGGGAATGGCATTTCCCCTGTGATAAAGACAAAAAAAGCATATACATTTTATTTTATCAGGGTGGATATGAATGAAAAACCAGTCTTTTGGTAATGTTTCAAGAACCTCTTTCATAACGTTGGCTTCGCCCACAACCCAATAAATGAACTATTCAGGTGCTTAGTGAATATAGCGGTTTATTTGACCTGGTAGCCAA
>JAFGQK010000090.1 GCA_016935735.1 Spirochaetales bacterium
GGAGAGTACTACTTATGTTAAATCAACATAAGAAGAATGAGTTTACTCAGCCTTACAAAGAAATAAAGAAGAATTTATTTAATCAGTTAAAGATGATGAATTACCATTATTATAAGCGAATGAATATCGAATATGGTATCTTTCTTGCTACTATATTTAAATATTTTAATTTTAATTAAAAATGATAATAGTAAACGTGTCGACGAATCCATAGATATGAGGAGTAAAAAAATGATTAGAAATTACACCATAATTTTTGCAGTTGCTGCCTTTCTAATGTGCTTACCTGTTATAGTATTCGGTGAAACCATTACCCTCGATTATTCATTTGATGGGGAAGGTGTAAAATCCCTCACACTGGATGCTTCAGTTGCGTTTTATATTAACTGCTGGAATACTGATTCAGTGACGGTAAACGGAGTTGATAAAACAAATACCTATTCCCGGTTTGGCGAATGCGGAACATATGTTATTGAATACTCAGCATCAGTACCTTACAGTCATATTGAGGTCAGGGCTGATGGGACATATTCCGGTGAAGGTGAGGATCCGACACCGGTGCCAACCTCGGTACCAACCTCCACACCCACGCAGGTATCTGGCAGCGGACCGGTGAGTGAATATGGTCAACTCGGGGTAAATGGCAGTCATATTGTATCAGCATCCAATAATATTATTCAACTAAAAGGGTTCAGTTCCCACGGTCTCCAGTGGTTCCCTTATGTAACAGGCGGAAACGGAACTCTTGAGCATTTGGTGGAATGTTTTGATATACAGGTGTTAAGGATTGCCATGTATGCATATGAATGGGATCTTGGCCGCAGCCAATGGGCCGGATACCTTGGAGTCCATCCCAATCTTTATAATGATCAGGTAAAACCCCTTATCCAGGATGCAATTAATAATGGAATATATATTATCGTAGACTGGCACATTCACTGGAACCCGAGTGATCCAAACAACCAGCACTGGACACCGAATCCTTATACGAACGAGGCAAAAACATTTTTCAGCATGGTAGCACAGGAATTCGGTTCATATAAGAATGTTATCTACGAAGTGATAAATGAGCCCGGGAATGGTATCAGCTGGTCACAGGTAAAGACCCATGCAAATGAAGTGATTTCTGCAATCCGGCAGCATGATCCGGACAATATTATTCTGGTCCCTTCACCAATATGGGGGCAGGATCCTGCCACAGCATCAAATGATCCTCTCCTTGATTCTATAGATGCAGATAATGACGGCAATACTTCAGAAAAGGCCCCGAATGTTGCATATACCATACACTTTTATGCCATGTCTCATAATTTCAGAAGCAATGCAGACCAGGCTATGTCAAATGGAATTGCATTATTTGCCACAGAATGGGGTGTGAGTGATTATTCCGGTGATGGTTATATTGATATCAGTCAAGGAGGACCAGCAGACCAATGGACAGATTGGATGGAAGCAAACTCCATCAGCTGGACTGCATGGAGCTTTTGCAATAAAGGTGAAAGCAGTGCAGCACTGGAACCATATACCTATGATAATGTAGACAATGAAGCCCGCTGGGCGACAAATGAAGTCATGAGCGGTTATTCTATGCAGAGTGGCCCCTGGGATGACTCGGTAATCAAGGACTCTGGAGAATGGCTCAGGGATAAGATGAATAACGGTGCATCCCCACCGACTGCTGAACCAACACCTGATCCTACTCCTGAATTATCCCCCCAACCAACCCAGGTACCTACTCCGGAACCACCAGAACCAATAGGAGGCGGTGAAGGAGACTCTTTTAATAATCCGTTTATGATACCTGCTCCCCAGACAGAAACAATTATAGACCTCTCAAACGGCTACTGCTGGGTCGGATTTCCACAGATAATTAATGGATCCCAAATAAACAGTAATGGTGGAGAGTTTAGTATCAGAATAGAAAATGAAAGTGGTACTGTCCTTAAATCAACAAGCTTAACATGGTCCACAGGCGGAATCCGAGGAGAAGACCTTATTAAAATAGTTCTGCTTGATGGAAATGCAAGCATTAAATTGATATGGTGGTAAAATATACATTCATAAGAGATATTTCAGCCCGGCCGCGTCGGCCGGGTTTTTTTATAGAGAAGTGGGCACCTGTAAGTACTTTTTCAATAACTATGTAAAGCAGAAGAAATTTGAAGTATATATATCGGATGTCGTCATAGAGGAAATTGAAAAGACAAATGATGTTGAAAAAAGGACCATGGAGGTGGCTGCCGCGGGAAAGCACAATCTCTTTCTCTTCGTGTTGCCGGGGAGCGGCAAGACAATGGCTGCTGACGGCTTCCTTCTTCCTTCCCACGATCATGCCACCGCTGTCCCGGCAGGAAGCCCTTGAAGTGATGCAGATTCATTCCCTTGCCGGGAGAGCCTGGAAAAAGGTTGCAGACTTATCAGGCAGGCACCCTTCGGATGCCTTACTACTCTGCATCACCGGCGGGGGCAAGGTACCGAAACCTGGGAGAAGCATCCCTGGCACATCACGGTATCCTGTTTCTGGACAAGGCCCCGGAGTTCCGGCCGAATATTCTCCAGGCTTTACGCGAATCTATTGAAGCGGAAAAAGTGATTATAACACGAGCCCAGGCGAGTTTGTGGTACCCTGCTTCTTTAAAGGTTGGAACCATTAGGTAACTGCTTATTCAAATTAGCTGCGATATCTATTATATTACTTCCTTTATCTATACTATAATCCTTTAGAGTAAATTCTATTTGCTTTATAAGAAAGAGACATGAAGGAAATGAAATGATAAAGCTATCATTAAAAACAGGAACTTGTCGCCTAATAAAGCATAGCTGGTAAACGACTCTCCCTCTTCACCGGGGAAGGTTTGTTCTACCGGGGAGGAACTTAGAGAAATAATCCGGCAAGTTATGATGAATGTGTCATTAAATGCTGGATTATTTTTTGTTTTTCGGATTCGTTAAAATCCAGACCATAAAACCGTAAAAACATTTCTACCCTAAGATCTTTTTCTGCTATACCAGGCTTTTTCTCCAAAATTGAGCTATATACAATGGTTTTAGCGGCTTCAAACATCGAACAACCCATAGCCAACCGTTCTGCATTTGTTTTTTTCTTCATCATCTTAATGAAATCAGTATAGCATGGAGAAAATTCAATAAAACTTGATTACTGATTTAACAACTAATTTTTATCACTGGTTATATACATCTTATCTTTAGAGCCTCTTGCAAAAATCGCATTATATTTTTTTCCTTCCGAATCCGGGAAGGTGAGGAAAATTAAAGGTTTACACGGTTTGTTAAACCGAAGCTATATTGTCCCCGACGCACTTTGTTCAGCCGGGCAGAGTGACAGATGACAGAACATCCGGTTTCTCCGGGATAATAATTCCGGTAAATATACATTTAACGAATTCTTATTGTATGCAATTGTTCATGTCAAAATAAACTATCTATCAAAACCCATTATATGATAACCTGTGTTACTATGGATGAAAATCTTGGTATTATTCCAGGATTTTCACCCGGTAACACTTGCATTGGCCAAAACCTTCATGGATGTAATGTAATTACAGGGCAAAAAACATTTCTTGCTTTTCTTGTTTTAGGTTGTGGGCATAGCCAACGCTGTGAGAGATTATATTTCCTCCCAAACTTAATAAAAGAGTTTTTAACAATGTAAATATGGATTAAAAAGCCGGATTCGCCAGTTCCACCCTGTTCTGCACCCGGCATTTTTTATACATATGCAGTTCCCGGAATCACACCCCGGGGAAAATCAACCTTGACAGGACAAATAAAAGCTACTACCCTGTACTACCAGGTCGAGAATCCTGGAATTTTACCAGGATTCTCGACCTGGTAGTATTGGCGTTGGCAGGTACCTTCCCGGATATGATGTAATTACAGGTAATAGAGTATTTCCTGCTTTTCATGTTTTGGGTTATGGGCATAGTCAACACTGTACCCGCATAGTTAGAATCCCTGAATATTCTTACATTTTAACTATGAGGAGTGGCAAATACCTTTATACTATAAAATAATGAGGGAGGAAAAAACTATCCAGAATGCCTGAACTGCCGGATATTGAATATATTGTAAAAAAAATAACACCTGCTGTTTCCAACCGGATTATTAAAGAAGTATCGGTAAAACAACCCGTTGTTATCCGGATGATCATACCTGGTGCGGTAACGGAAATCCTTCCCGGTAAACATATTATTTCTGTCCAGCGCCACGGCCCGTTTCTGCTTTTCCGTATGGATACCCTTGACCTGGTAATCCACTTCATGCTGGAAGGGAGAATTAGTATACAATATGATAAGAAAAGCATGAAATCGACCTGTCTTTCAATTATACTGGACAATGGTATATTCATGCATTTTTCGGACAGACGGCTGATGATGAAGATATATGTTACAGAGAAAAACTCTTATGATAAAATCCCTGGATTTGATACGCAGGGCATTGATATAATGAGTAATGATTTTACCCTTGAATATTTTCTGAAATGCATGGAAAAAAAGTCGTGTCAGGTACGGGTGTTTCTCCTGGATCAATCTGTGTTAAGCGCAATCGGGAATGCATATGCAGATGAAATTCTCTATAATGCCGGGATTAATCCACGGAAAAAAATCGATGACCTGGATAAAAAAGATAAAAACGGACTTTTTAAAAGTATTCGTGATGTTATGCAATGGGGAATCTGCGAAGTAGAGAAAGCCAATCAACCCGTAGAAATAAAAGTAAGGGATCATATGAAGGTACGCGGCCATGCCGGAAAACCATGTATTGCATGTAGTACGATAATACGCAAAATCGCTGTATATGGTTTTGATTCTTATTATTGCCCGGGATGCCAACCCGTCCCGGAAAATTATTTTATACAGTGGAAATGAAAAAAAGAAAGGAGTTCGTATGGTGTCTTTTAAAAAATTATCCAGTCACCTGGTGTACCTGGTTTTTGATATCCTCATGATCCTGGCCGAACTTTTCTTATTTGAAAAACTGGTTGCCAACTGGGAAACCCTCTGGAATGGTACATACTTCTGGGTCTTTCTTTTTTTCTGTCTTGGTATTTTCCTTAAGTGGTGGGACCCGGAATATCTGAAAGGCATTGATACCTTCGGGCAAAAATACACAATTGTAAGCGTGATATCCATCTACTTTTTCGGGCTGGGACTCGGCGGGTTTGCTCTTTTCAGCTTTGCCGGTATCTTTTTCAAAGGAGTACCGCCTATCTATATTGCAATACCTGCTGCCCTTATCTTTGTTTTCGGATACCCGGTCCTTTTCGGTTTTATTTCAAAAACAAAAACCCCGGATACAAAAAAACTGCCCGTGATTATAGTATTCCTGCTGCAAATGGTTTCATATGCTGCACTCTTTTTCATGAATATATATATGTTAAGTTTTGCATACTATCAGCTTGAAAAATTCAGGGCACATACGGTAATCCCTTTATGGACATATCCTTTTGTTATATTAATTGTGGCCCTTTTAATTATTCTCTTTTACCTGCCGGCACGAATTCACCTGTTTTTTCAAGCTGCCGATAAAAAAGGTAATTATATAAGCTTTATCATTACCTGTGCAGGACTGGCACTCTTTGCTGTTACAGGAATATACCTTAGATTTTAGAAACATATAAAACTTTTTATAGATAACGTACTATTGATTTCAATAGTGATTTTTTACAATGCACCCTTGAAAGAGTGAAAAAGTTATGAAGAAATATCTTTTCATCCTTATAATTTTTCTTATTACAACTGGTACATTGAATCTATTTGCAGACAGTGCTTATTTTCCATTCGTAAACCTGGAAAAAAAATCTTTTCATATACTCAACTGTCCTTATACCACTGTTTTTATTGACTGGGATTCCTGGAACTGGGATATTAATCATTTCAATCATGGGGGACTGCTGGCATCTGCCATTACCTTTATCGCAGGCATCTCTTTATATGCAGGGGGGGGAGCCGCTGCATCGACCAACCTGGATATGGCTTTACTACTCATCACCATCGGGGTCCCGGTAAACTGTGCAGGCTGTCTTTTGGAGGATTTTTTTCTTCAAAATATCCATAATAAATACAAAGCAAAAAGCGTTGCCATAAAAGAGGACTATGTATTCTGGTCATGGATGTTAAGCAGCATTGGGGTGGCGTTGTTTACCGGTTCCATTGCTGCCCGGTTTATTGAACCCGGCATAACAGGCACAATAATATCAATTTCCCTTGGGGGTACTGCCATGATTGTAAATGTCCTGGATTTCTTTCTGGTTAAGCAGGCATGGCTCAAAGAAATAAACACCGGTATCAGTATCTATGGATTTCAACAGGGATTTTAAAAATCGCACCCCTTCTTACCCCATCGATTGACCATTCCCGTTATTCCCGTTATACTCTTTATATGTTTCGACCAGATCCATTTTTAAATCCGGCTTCATATATCCTTTTAAAATCCCTGCCGCTTCTTATTATGGCAGTACTCATATTCAATATGATACAACGAGTCCTATGGAAGGGATGGGGAAAAAAAAGGTCTTCAAGTTTCTATTCAGCACTCCTTATTACTTCACTTCTTGCGGCAGCCGCTCTTATTATGCGTTTTAAACTGAACGATCTTCTCCTTATCCCTGTTATCCTGGGAATTATTTTTTTTATTATGGTGAAAAGAAAAATTCTTTTCCCATATAAAACGAAATGCATACAGTGCGGGAATCCGCTTTCCATAAAGAGAATCATTGCTATTGAATCAAATCTCTGCCGGAATTGCGAAAGCGATTCCCTGAATAGTGAAGACAATGAGAAGGAGAAATAATGATGTACTCCTTTAGTTTCTGTGGAACATTTTCTCTATGATATCCTTGTTATCCAGGATCGAACTCAAGCTCTGGTCATAATGAAGCCGGTAGATACTTTTTGCAAAAAGCGGGGCCAGGTTTGCACTTATATACCATTCCTTGTTCAATAATTCATCTGTATGGTACACTGCATTTGTCCCGATTACTTTATTAAACAGACCGTTCTTATACGCTTCATCAAAATGCTGGAGAGCCTGGCCATTAAAAAGCGGAAGGCTTACGGCACAGATAATCTCCCTGGCACCCGATTCCTTTAAAAACTTAATTGCCTTAATAATCGTACCCCCGGTCCCGAGCATATCATCACACATGAACACCGTTTTATTCTGCACAGAACCAAGAAGTGTCATATTTGTTATATTACAGTCTTCTGCATTATGGGTAAGCTGGGAATAATCCCTTTCCTTATAAATCATGCCAAGGGGTTTCCCCAGGGTACGGGCATAAAATTTGTTCCTGTCCACTGCTCCTGTATCAGGAGCAACAATAACAAGATCCGGATTATCCAGATCGGTAATTGAACTTAAGACTTTTAATATCTGATACGATGCCCTTAAGTTCTCCAATCTTAGCTTATTAAAGCTGTTTTCAATTTCCTTGGAATGAATATCAAGGGTAATAATCCTCTCTATGCCGAAATATTCCATCATCTGCCCGAACCGGGCGGCAGTAAGACCTTCTCTTGATTTTTTCCGGTGCTGCCGGGAATAAGGATACAGGGGAATAACAATGGTAATACGTCCTGCCCCTGCCTGCAGAACAGCATCCACCGTAACAAAGAGATTAAAGATATGGTCATTAATAGAAAGGATATGTTTTTCCTTTGATTCATAAAATGATATTGGACAATGATTGGCAATATCCTGGATAATATACATATCCCGGCCTCTTATCGAAGTATGGATTTCTGTCTTAAACTCCCCATTGGCAAACCTGTAAAAATTCGCCCGGATACCATATTTGGGTGCCGGGTAATGGGAAATATCATGAGATGAATTGTTTTTTAAATACGTAATGTCCCGGTTAAAATGAATCTTTTTAATAATTTCTGTTTCAGGCATGGAGTATTTCCTGGAAAGATAAGAAATTCTTTTCTTGAATTTTCTAATAGAAATATCTTTAAGATGGTGAATTACTTCCCTGGCAAAATATTCACCCCCGGGACATGCAATAACACCAATCTGGGTTTGATTACTATAGATCATATTACACCTTAATTATTCTTACAAATTTTTAAATATCTCTTTTTTTATATCCAGAACCTTATTTTTTACTTCCATCTCTTTCCCGCAACACACCGGGGTCTGGATTTCCCTTCCGCATGTCGGACAAAAAAATACAAAATCATCTTTTTCCATTTTTTTACCGCAACATACGGGAAACTTTTTTGATTTCCTGCACAAAACACATACAAGTTCCTTTTCACTCACACGGGGCATCAATATACTCCTTTCTTTTTTGATTTAAATAAAAATATCATTCAATCTTAAAAAAATAATAATATTCTTCATTTTTTTACTTTTAAGTAAAAGCCTTTATCATATAAGCCTGAATTCGGTTGTCGATAATATATTGTCTCTTACCTGTTCATTTTCAATTATTTTTATATAATATATTGATGTCCTCTGCCACAGAAACTTTCTAGATGAAATGATAGCATGAAAAATAAAGAAAAGTCAAGACATAAAGACATTTTCAGGAAAGAATTTGATAAAGTATAAAATCAGGCTAATAATCGAAATAGGATATGGTATCCCCGCCGGAAGTGATTCCGGTATGAGGATTATATAAATCAAGCATCTTTTCACCATCTATGAGGAAATAATAGAAATACCTCCCGGGAGCTACCCGCAGCGAGATAAAGTAATACCCTGGCGGAGCCTCTTTTAACACATGCATATAGGGGTCCCAATCATTAAATGAACCTACCAGGGAGATAATCCGTCCTGGTCTGGTTTTAAACACGAATCTGACATATCCATTATCATCCTTTTGCGGATTTATTATTTCTTCTTCAATTATTTTTGTAATTTTAAACAGTGAATAATCAATACCCAGTAAATCCTGTTCAAACAGGGGATTTGTTGGGTCTTTCATTACAAGACCATCTACAACAAGTCTGTATTTTAATACCGGACTATTATTCGGAATTGGATAAATAAAGAAAAAAATACCATTGTCATTACACTGGTATATATGCTGGATACTGTACCCTTCATGTTCAAATATTACCATAACAGACCGTACAGGCTTTGGCGATTCAAATGTAAAAATGATATTACTACCATAAAATTCCGGTTGATCTGCTCTATCCAGCTCCACGACTTTTAAATGAAGATACGTGTCCAAAGAGCCGAATAATGAATATGGGCTTAATAAAAGTAAGAGTAATGGAAACAATAAATGGGATGTAATATTTTTCATATCTGTGCTATACTAGTATTCGGAATAATTTTGTTATTTCTAAAGCCGATATATAAATAAGGCAGAGGTAAGAGACTTAAAATGCCAGAGTTAAAAGATATTAAACGGTTTAATGAATTTCTCTTTTCTCTTGGGACCGAACCGCAGATTCTTAAAGAAAGAAATGAAGAAGTAGAAGAAATTCCCGTGCCGGAAGATGGGTTGCCTTCTGATGTCTCTGAATTACTGAATACCCCGGTTGATAACGGTTTTTCTCCTGATACCTCTTCTACTGGTTTTAATGGAGAGCTTGATGACATCTCCCTACTCGGTACCGGAAGCGATGCAGGTACATCCGGTATGGATACAGGGGATGATCTTGATTTATCAATTGATATTCCTGGTATCCCTGATACTTCCGTAGATAGTGATGATGGAGGAACAGAACCCCCGGATGACCTTTCCGATACAACTGGCGACATAACAGGTAATGGGATCGGAGATAGTATTATCGATGATAGTGGCGATAATTTTGATTTCGATTCATCATTGACTGATGATATACCAGGGGACCTGTCACTTTCCGGTGATTTTTCCGATATCAACGATACTGCCGGGAATGGTGATATAATTGATGATACCGGTACAGACATCACCCCGCCGGACGATATCCCGGGAGATTTCTCCGTCCCTGATGATTCCGGGATAGATACTGATATCCCGGATGACATCATTGCCGATCTTTCACTCCCTGATAATTTATCCGCTATTACTGATATTGATGAAAGCGGTGATATTATTGATAGTGCCGGGACAGATATTCCGGATGACGATTTCGGGGATTTTTCCCTTCCTGATGATTCCGGGATAGATACGAACCTGCTGGATGATATCCCGAATGACCTTTCGCTTCCCGATGATTTGCCTGATATCATGAGTGATGACTCCGGGAGCAATGCCGGAACAGACATAATCCCACCGGATGATGATCTGGGGGATTTCTCCCTCCTCGATGACTCTGGAATAGACCAGAATCCACCGGATGATATCCCCGATACTTTCAGCGATTCAATCGGAGATTTCGGTGATATAAGCAGTGATGATACCGGAACAGATACAACTCCGCCGGATGATGACCTGGGAGATTTTTCTCTCCCGGATGCAATTAGTCCGGGCACTATCGAGCCGGGAGCAGAAATCCCTCCTGGCGCTGATTCATTCGAGGTTAATGATGAAGATGAATTCTTTATCGATGAGTTCAGTATTCCCGAGGAAGATCAGATTGATGCACTCTCCGGCATATATGCTGCACGGGAGGGTGAAGAAGAAAAAAAGCAGTTTGGTGAAGTACTTCATGAAGACGAAGACATCTCGATATCCGAAGCCCAATTGCAGGCCATACAGAAAACCCTATCCCTCCTACCGCTTAACCTGAAAATCAAAGTGGAAGAACTTATCGGACTGGGACAGGTAACAGGAAATGAGTTGCGTTCCCTCCTGGATCTGCTGATTAAAAGCGCATCGCCCCAGGAAATTGTTACAATTATTTCACAGATTACAGGCGAGAAGGTGATTCTCCCCAGGAGGTTCGAGAAAAAAACCGGCATTGCATTTGAAAAAGAAAGAAGGTCTTTTACCTATGTACTCCGTGAAAATCTTGTTCCTTTACTAAGTATTTTTATACCAGGTCTTATTATTCTGGCAGTCATCACCATTGGCGGTTATAATCTGAAAATATGGCTGGATGCCCAGGATCAATTTAAACGCGGTATCTATTATATCAAAGAAGAAAAAGAATTTGCATTGGGAAACGATGAGTTTTCACAGGCATATCAGAAAGCACAGGATGACAAATGGTATTTTCGCTATGCAGAAGCATTTACACAGGAACATCAATATGAGTATGCCAGGGAAAAATATGAGCAACTGCTGGACATGAAATGGAATGAGGATAATATCGAGTACATAGCAAATATGAATAAGCACGGGATTATCGATTATGCTTTATTTGAATCCAGAACCGGCGGTAATTATAAAAAAGCTGCTGCCCTGCTGGATTATCTTTTATTCCGGGAACCATACAACAAACAGGCACTTCTCGCAGCAGGTGATAATTATCTGGAGTGGTCTAAAGAAGATGATACCTATTATAAAGCAGCAAGTGACATGTATGCAAAATACAAGAATAAGTATGGTGATACGCCCGAAATCATGTTCAGGTATCTCCGCTTTTTTATTGAGACAGATGATTATGATAAGGTTCTGGAATTAAAAGATCTTTTCCAGTCCAGGGACAAATTGAAAGTAGATCCCGAAGTTTATGCACAACTTGCCGGGTATCTTATGGAATACAATCAGATCCAGGATGTACGGGATATTCTTGCAAGAGCCCTGAAAGCAAACCGGAATATTCCGGAAATCCATTATCAACTGGCCCGTTATCTTAACATAATGAAAGAACACAGAGAAGAAGAAAAAGCCCTTTTAAATGCTAAAAAGCTATACGAAGCACTCCCTCCACTTAATTTATATGACAGAACATTAAAACATTATATTGATACCTATAATAGACTTGGGAAATTATACTATTCCAACAGCCGGACAGGTCTTGCAGAAAGTGAACTGGATGAAGCTATTGCAATAATCGAAGACAGGCAGGATAAAAGAATTTTAGGCTTTCATAAAGATCTTGGAGAAGTTTATTACAACCGTGGAGATATTTTCTACGATCTTAAAGATTATTCTGCTGCACTTGATTATTATGAAAAAGCAGAGAAAAATCTATATTCCGACCCGGAAATAAATTATAAAAAGGGATTTGTCTATTACAGGGATAACAAGTATCTTGATTCACTCTTAGAATTCTATAAAGCAGAAAAAGGGATGCGAAATAACCAGAATATTCTTTTTGCGATCGGAAATGCACTCTATTACCGTGGAGACTACTTTGCCTCCCAGGGTTACTATACACATCTTCTATCCATTTTAGAGAAAAAAAGAGGAAAAATCGAATACATACGGCCGGATGAAAATCCGGCACACAGGTCATTACTTAACTTCATGATGCGTACGTACAATAACCTGGGGGTAACGATAAAAAAACTTTCCGAAGTATCCAGGAATGAAAAAAAAGAATCCGAGGCCCTCGTTTATCTGACAAAATCTTCCGAATATTATGACATCCTTGACCGTCTGATTATTGATCCCGAATCAATGGAAAGGGATAAGGAGACAAGAAGTCTTCCTTACCTGAATCAGAAGCATATTTTTTATCCGCAGTTGAATTATAGTTTAAGTATCTATAATACGATTCCGCTGGATACACATACACTGGATATTGATGATCTCTTTTCCACGGCTATTAAATAATTAATAATTGACTTTTAACATGCCGATTTTTCGTCTTTTCAAGAGATTCACCGCTGCTTATTTATCCAGGGAGTTTCATGCCTTCTTCTTTCTTTTTCTTTTTCTTTCTTTTTGGCTTTTCTTTTCTTTCAATAAACTCCAGAAATACCATCTCTGCTGCATCAGCAGGACGCTGCCCGAGTTTAATTATCCGGGTATATCCTCCAGGCCGCTCCAGGAACCGCGGTGCAATATCCGTAAATAATTTTGTAAGAATCCCTTTATCCTGAATAACTCTTGACACGACCCTTCTTCTATGTACCGTATCGTTCTTTGCTTTTGTAATGAGTTTTTCTGCTGTTCTCCGGATTTCTTTTGCTTTTGCAATTGTTGTCTTAATCCGTTCGAACTTGAAAAGAGATGTGACCATATTTCTATGCAGAGCTTTTCTGTGGGCCGATTTTCTTCCCAATCTGTTAAACTTAATCTTGTGTTTCATCAGAATCCTTATTATCCTCTTTCTTCTTTATTTCCTTAAGAATACTGTAATCCACCATACCAAGGGAAAGATTCCATTCCTTCAGCTTATCCTTGATTTCCTGTAAAGATTTTTTTCCAAAATTTCTGGTCTTTACCAGATCCTCTTCTGTTTTTTTTGTAAGATCACCCAGGGTCCTTATATTGGCATTCTTAAGACAATTGCTTGAACGGACAGAAAGCTCGAGTTCTTCCACAGGAGTATCAAGGAACTTCCTGATTCGTTCTTCCTCATCATCCCTGTCATCTTCTTTTAGTATTTCATCTTCATCAAAATTTATGAATATAGTAAAATGCTCCTTGGCGATTTTTGATGCTTCTGCAAGGGCATCTGCAGGTGAAATACTCCCATCTGTCCAGATTTCCAGAATGAGTTTATCATAATCGGATCTCTGTCCTACCCGGGCGTTTTCTATTGTATACTTTACCTTTACAATCGGTGAAAAAATCGCATCAATAGGAATCGTACCGATAACATCAATATATTTTTCATTGCGTTCGGCCGATACATATCCTCTTCCCAGGTCTATCTGTAATTCCAGTTCAATATGAGCTTTATCGGATAATGTTGCAATATGAAGATCTTTATTGATAATTTTAACATTACCACCTGCTTCAATGCTTCCCGCTTTAAATTCCAGCGGTCCATTCAGTTCTACTGCAACCGTTTCTGATTCAATATCATCACCAAGCTGTATCTGAACCTTTTTCAGGTTATTTATCACTATTGGGGTATCCTCAACAACCTCCGGGATCGATTCATACTCATTCGAAATAACTTTCGGGATCCCTTCATTATTATAATGTGTTATCCGGATAGCAGTAATGGCATATCCCTGGATTGAAGACAAAAGGATTCTCCTTAATGAGTTCCCAATTGTCATCCCATATCCTCTTTCAAACGGATATGCCGTGAATTTTCCGTAAAAAGTATCTTCTTCCGATTGATCAAAAATGATACCTTTTGGTCTTTTGAATCCTTTTAATAAATTCTTTCTTGCCATTATTACTCCTTTATTTTGAGTAAAGCTCGACAATAAGCTGTTCCTTGATATCAGCAAGATCGATTACATCATTCCTAGATGGTATAGTTTTTAAAATCCCAAACATATTATCCGGGTCCACATCCAGCCATGGAACAACCCCTGATCGTGAATATTCTTTTAAACTCTCCTTAATGACCAGGAGTTTTTTACTTCGCTCCCGGATTTCAACCTTATCGCCTTGCCGGAGGATGTATGAAGGAATATTCACTCTTTTGTCATTCACCCGTACATGTCCGTGAGAAACCAACTGACGAGCCTGCTTTCTTGAAGAGGCGAAACGCATGCGGTATACAACAGTATCCAATCTTCTTTCAAGAAGACGGATCAAATTTTCACCTGTCACACCTTTCATTTTATTCGCTTTATTAAAAAATATTTTAAACTGCCTTTCAAGCATTCCGTACATTCTTTTTAATTTTTGTTTTTCCCTTAATTGCAACCCGTAATCAGAGACTTTTCTCATTCTAAACCTCTGACCTTTTCCCGGAGCTCCTCTTTTCTTGGTGATTGCACAATTCGGACCTTTACATCTTTCTCCTTTTAGAAAAAGCTGTTTTCGCTCTGTTCTGCAATTACGGCACTGGGGTCCTAAATTTCTTGCCATTCTTATATCTCCTTTATTCTAAACTCTCCTGCTTTTCTGCGGTCTGCATCCATTATGGGGAATAGGGGTAATATCTTTTATGGATTTCACCTTTATCCCAAGCGCACCCAGGGCTCTTATCGCAGATTCTCTCCCAACTCCAGGGCCTTTCACAAATACATTTACTTCATGTAATCCATGATCTATGGCCTTTTTTGCAGCAGTTTCAGCTGTTTGCTGGGCTGCAAAGGGTGTGGATTTTTTCGCTCCCCTGAATCCGAGGGAACCTGCTGATGCCCAGGAGATTGCATTTCCCTTCTGATCTGTAATCGTTACAATCGTATTATTAAATGTGGCCTGGATATAAACACACCCGTATGGAATATTCTTTTTTTTCTCTTTTTTCCCTTTCCTCTTTGCCACGATATTATTTCCTCCTTAAAAATTATTTCTTTCTTCTCTTACCTGCTACAGTTTTTCTCTTGCCTTTCCGTGTCCGGGCATTTGTTTTTGTTCTCTGGCCCCGGACAGGTAATCCTTTCCGGTGACGGAGTCCCCTGTAGCATCCAATATCAATGAGTCGTTTTATATTCAGAGCAATTTCAGTTCTGAGTCTTCCTTCTACTTTATAGTCATTTTCAATAACCTTCCGTAATTTATTTACTTCTTCTGCAGGAAGATCATTCATCCGTAAAATCGGATCTATCCCGGTTTTCTCACATATATTTCTGGCAGATGATCTGCCGATTCCAAAAATATAGGTGAGTGCAATATCTATATGCTTGTTTGGAAGATCTACTCCAGCAATTCTCGCCATGGATATTTACTCCTTATAATTAATAATCTTCTCAACACCTCATTCTCTGTAAGTGTCTGGTTAAAAAATATACTAAAATACTTAAAAACAGCGTATATTAAATGCTTCACAAAATACCTGTTATTCCTATTTCTGTCTTTGTTTATGTTTTGGATTCTTGCAAATAATCCTTAACACACCTCTTCTGCGAATAACTTTACATTTTTCACAAATAGGTTTAACACTTGATCTTACCTTCATAATCTCTCATCCTTATCTATAATCAATTTCGCCTGCTATAAATTCCTCGATTTTATCTTTCCTTTTTTTACCAATCCATCATGATGATGCATTCGCAGGTGACCTTCTATTTGCGACATCGTATCGAGGTCTACTCCAACCATAATAAGAAGGGATGTCCCACCCATAAGCATTGCAACATCCCGTGGAAACTTGAATAAAAGGGTAATCACGGTTGGTATAATTGCAATAAAAGCTAAAAATAAAGAACCGGGTAAAATAATTCTCATCAGTATCCGGTTAAGATATTCTTCCATTTTTTCCGATCTTATGCCAGGAATTGAACCGCCATTTTCCCTTATATTTTTTGATATCTCAAAGGGATTCAGCGTAACCTGGGTATAGAAGTATGCAAAGAATACAATGAGTAATCCATACACAATATTATATCCAATTTTATCCCATGTAAACCCTCTTAAAAAGGACTGAAAAAATTGAATGTCCTTGCCCAGACCCTGGATAAGTTGAATCGGGAAGGTTAAAAGAGCACTGGCAAAGATAACAGGAATAACCCCGGACGGATTGATCTTAAAAGGAAGATAGGTATTCTGTGAACCGTATATCTTTCTTCCTATAACCCGTTTTGCATAATAAACCGGGATCTTTCTCTGACCCTGTTGTTCATAAATAACAAGGGCAACGACAACAACGAATATCGCTATAACAATAATAAGAAATACCGGATTCAATCCTGAATTAGGATCCCGTACAGCCTGCACCAGGGATATGGCCGATTGGGGCATTCTGGCTACAATTCCTGCAAATATCAGGATCGATATCCCGTTTCCAATTCCCCTCTGTGTAATCTGTTCTCCAAGCCAGACAAGAAAAACTGTACCGGTCGTTACTGTTAACATGGCAATAAAGGTAAAATAGAGAGGATCTATTGTTAATGCCTTAAATTCATTTGCCAACTGGGGTATTGTTAACGATTGAATCATACAGACAGGAATAGTCAAATACCTTGTATATTTCTGTATTTTTTTCTTTCCACCTTCTTCTTCAGACAATTTCTTTAACTTTGGGAAAATTATGGTGAGGAGATTCATTATAATAGAAGTGGTAATGTACGGCATAACTCCAAGCATAAAAATGGAAACATTTTTAAATGCTCCCCCTGCAAAAAAATCGATAAAATCAAAGATACCGCCCATTCCCCCTGCACCCTGGTTAAAATAATTAATAACTGCTGTCCGGTCTATTCCCGGGACAGGTATGAATGCGCCAAGACGAAAAATAACAAGAACAAATAAAGTAAACAAAATCCTGTTACGTAAATCCTTGATTCTGAAAATGTCTATAATTGGATTACTCGCCATCTTCTCCTGCCTTTTCTTTATCCTTAGCTTTGCCTTTTACGGAAACCTTTTCTTTTTTCCCGGTTTCGGTTTTTTCTTCCTGTTCCTCATCATCATCTGCTTTTGCTCTTTTCTTTGTCTTCTTTTTATCTTTTTCGTTATCCTTTTCTTTTACCTTTGCTTTCTCTTTCACAATTACTTCGCCGCCCAGGGATATAATTGTTTCCTGTGCACTTTTCGATACCTTATCGATTTCCACAATAAGTTTTTTCGTAAGTGTTCCACCGGAAAGTATTTTAACAGGATAAGCCTTTTTACGCACTATCTTTTCCCGGATAAGTTCTTCTTTTGTCACTTTACTTCCATCTTCGAATATCTCAAGTGCGCCGAGTTTTATTATTGTATATACCTTTTTAAATCGTGAATTGGAAAAACCCCTGGTAGCAATTCTACGATATAAGGGCATTTGTCCACCTTCAAATCCCGGACGGACTCGCCCTCCTGCTCTCGCTTTCTGCCCTTTTGTCCCTTTACCGGACGTTGAACCATATCCTGATCCAATTCCACGGCCAATTATTTTCCGGTTTTTCCTGGCACCTTTGGGTGCTTTGATCTGTATTTTATCCATTATGTTATCTCCTCGACAACCACAAGGTGCGATACAGTATTCACCATACCCATAATCTGGGGAGTAACCTCTTTCTCTACATTGGAATTGATCTTACGAAGACCCAATGCATGAACAGTCTTTCTCTGGCATGGCTTGCTTCCAATAACACTCTTTACCAGTTTTATACGAATTTTCTTTTTCATTTTATCCCCAAATCTCCTGTACTGTCTTATTTCTGTTTTGAGCGATCTTTTTTGCATTCATCAACCTGCCAAAACCGTTGAATACGGCTTTGAGAATATTCATCGAATTATCGCTTCCTAAAGACTTACTCAAAATATCTTTTACACCAACTGCATCCATAACAGCCCGGACAGGACCTCCTGCAATAACACCTGTTCCAGGGGCAGCGGGTTTTAATATAACCCGTGCGCTCTTGTATTTACCGATTATCATATGAGGTATTGTATTTTTTTGAAGGTTAACCATAATCACATTCTTTTTTGCTTTTTCAAGGCTTTTCTTTATTGCTTCTGAAACGTCGTTTGCCTTGCCAAAGCCGAATCCGACTCTCCCTTTCTGATCACCGACAACAACCAGGGCAGAAAATGAAAATCGCCTTCCACCTTTCACCACCTTGGCAACACGATTAAGCCTTACAAGTTTTTCTATATATTCTTTTTCGGTTCTATTATCGTCCACATTTCCTCCCTAAAAATGAATGCCTGCTTTTCTTGTTGCATCAGCAATAACTTTTATAATACCATGATATTTATATCCGTTCCTGTCAAAAACAATCCCGGAAATATTCTTCTCCTTTAATCGCTTCCCGATAATTTCTCCAAGACGCCCGGCATCCTTAACTCTGCTTTTAATATCGATAAATTCCTTTTCCTTATTTGATGCAGAAGCGATCGTATGACCTTTTTTATCATCGATAACCTGTATATAGATATATTTGTTACTTTTATAAATCGTCATACGGGGTTTTTCTGTAATTCCCCTTACTTTCCTTCGAATTCTTATTCTCCGCCTGTAGCGGCGTCTGGTTTTTTCTTCCATTTTTCTCATAACACTATCCTACTTTACCCCTGTTTTTCCGACTTTCTTTCTTACATACTCGTTTTCGTATCGAATTCCTTTACCTTTATAAGGTTCCGGCGGTCTGAATGCGCGAACTTCCGCACATACCTGGCCAACCTGTTTTTTATCTATACCTGATACGAAAATCTTCGTATTTGCTTCCACTTTACAGCTTATGCCTGCCGGAAGTGTATAAACAACAGGATGTGCAAAACCAAGGGAAAGGACGAGGTCATTCTCCTTAACTTCCGCTTTATATCCGACACCTATGATTTGAAGAACCTTTGTAAATCCGTCTGTGACCCCTGTTACCATGTTGTTAATAAGATTTCTATAAAGCCCGTGCATGGATCTTACCCTTTTGCTGTCATTCTTCCTGTTCACATAGATAAAAGGTTTTTCATACTTTATCTCTATCATATCATCATAATCCTGAGTGAGTTTTCCTTTCGGACTTTCTATCGTCACTTTATTGTCTTTAATGGTGACGTTTATATTATCTTTCTTCACCTCAACAGGAATTCTACCAATCCTGGACATATCTCTCCTCTCTTCCTACCAGATACTGCAAAGCAGTTCACCGCCTACTTTTTTCTCTTTTGCCTTTTTTCCTGTAATAACACCTTCCGATGTACTGATAATAATAATACCGTATCCATTAAATATACGCGGCATTTTTTTATAAGAAACATACATCCGCCTGCCCGGCTTTGATAGACGGTCAAGCCCGGTAATGACCGGGGTTTCTTTTTCTGCATATTTCAGAAAAATACGTATGTAGTTTCTATTATCATGATTTATCTTCTTAAAGGTTTTTATAAACCCTTCATTCTTTAGAATTTTCGTTATTTCCAGCTTTACCCGCGAAGTGGATATATCCACTTTCTCAAATTTAGCTGTATTTGCATTACGAATTTTAGTAAGCATATCTGCTATAGGATCAGATAAACTCATATAGTACTCCCTTTACCAACTTGACTTTGTTACACCAGGAATTAACCCTTCACTGGCCAGTTTCCTGAAGCAAATTCTACACATCTGAAATTTCCGCATATATCCCCGGACCCTGCCGCAAATACGGCACCGGTTAACTTTCCGCGTCTTATACTTGGGACTTCTTTGTGCTTTTAAAATCATTGCTTTTCTCGCCATTCTCTTCCTCTTTCTTTATTATTTTCTAAATGGCATACCCAATTTATCCAAAAGGCTTTTCGCTTCTTTGTCTGTTTTTGCAGTAGTGACAATAGCGACATTCAAGCCTGATACCCGCTCAATTTTATCATAATCTATTTCAGGGAAAATGATCTGTTCAATAATTCCCAGTGAATAATTACCATGTCCATCAAAAGCATTCGGATTTGTACCACGAAAATCTTTAACACGAGGAATTGCGACATTAACTAACCGGTTAAAGAATTCATACATATAGTGTCCCCTTAATGTCACCATTGCCCCGATTTCCATACCGGCACGCACCTTGAAACCGGCAATGGATTTTCTTGACTTTGTTCTGACAGCCTTCTGACCGGTAATCTGTGTGAGTTCCTTTACTGCTGCATCGAGCAGTTTCTTATTCTGAATCGCATCTCCCATACCAATACTTACAACGATCTTTTTCAACTTCGGAACCTGCATTACAGATTTATAAACAAATTCCTTCCTTAATTCTTCCTTTATTTTTTCATCATACAGTTTTTTAATAGAAGGAAGTTTTTTGGCTCCTTGTTTTTCCGAACCACTCATTATAATTCCTCCCCACATTTTTTACATATTCTTAATTTCTTCTTCTGTGCGTCCGAGTTTTTGAATCCAATCCGTGTCGGTCCGCATTTTTTACAGAGTATCATGATATTTGATAACTTCACCGGTGCTTCGATCTCAACAATACCACCTTTTTGATTCTGCTTATTCTGTCTCATCGCTTTTTTTACCATGTTCTGCCCTTCTATGATAGCTGTGCCATTCGCCTTGTTTATTTTAAGTATCTTTCCGGTATTATCAATATTTTTGCCTGTAATGATCTTTACCTGATCATTCTTCTTTAATTTATATTTATTTTTTTTCATTTTTTGCATAACTTCCTCCTCTGTAAAATACCCGGATACATGGAATATTACAATACCTCCGGTGCAAGCGAAACGATTTTCATATAGTTCTTTTCACGTAATTCCCTTGCAACGGGACCAAAAATTCGTTTTCCTTTCGGGTTTTTATTCGCATCAATTATAACACAAGCATTGTCATCAAATCTTATATAAGTCCCATCCGGTCTCCTGTATTCCTTCTTTGTTCTTACAATCACTGCTTTTTCCACAGATCCTTTTTTTATTGGTGCATTGGGCAAAGCATCCTTTACTGCAACAACGATAATATCTCCAATACTGGCAACTTTTCTTCTTGTGCCTCCAAGTACCTTAATACATGAAACCCTTTTGGCGCCACTATTATCTGCCACATTTAAATATGTCATTACCTGTATCATCTTTTAAACTCCCTTTACATCAACATCAAATGAGCTGAAATACTACAATGTATTCAACATGGTTGACCCCCAACTGTTGTTTAAACAAGGAGGTATTCGCTATTTTGCCCGTTCTACTATTTCTAAAAGACGCCAGCATTTATCTTTGCTTAATGGTCTCGTCTCGATTACTTTTACAACATCATTCACATTACATTCATTCTTTTCATCATGTGCTTTTATTTTCTTTGTTTTATTTACATATTTCTTATACAAACGATGGAGTTGTCTTTGAGCAATTTCCAAAACAATTGTTTTATTCATTTTATTGCTCACAACCCTTCCCGTTAAAATCTTTTTATTCATTGTCTTCTGTTTTGCTGCCACTTCTTTACACCTACTCTTTTCTGATTTCCAGGTTATATTCATTGATAATCGTATTAAGTCTGGCGATCTGCCTTCTCATTATCCGTTTTTGTAAAGGATTATCAATATGACCTATTACCATATTAAAGCGCAGATCCCTGTATTTTTTTTTCAACTCTTCTCTTTTTGTAAGAAGTTCCTTGAATGTCAAATCGTTAAATGAATTTTTCATACTGCCTGCTCATAATCCCTTCTAATAATGATTTTCGTTTTTATAGGAAGTTTACTCCCGGCCAGCCGGATTGCAGAGAGAGCAAGGTCCTTTGAAATACCTGCTACCTCAAACATAACCGTTCCCGGTTTTACCACTGCCACCCAGTATTCCGGGCTTCCTTTTCCTTTCCCCATTCTTGTCTCTGCAGGTTTCTTTGTATATGGCATATCCGGGAAAATCCTTATCCATACTTTACCACCACGCTTTATATGCCTGGTAATTGCAATACGCGCCGCTTCAATCTGGCGATTGGTAATCCAGAAGCACTCCATAGCCACCAGACCGAAATCTCCGAATGAAATTTTATTGCCCCGGCTTGCCTTCCCATGCATTCTCCCGCGCATTTTCTTCCGGTATTTTGTACGCTTTGGACTTAACATTATCCTCTACTCCTCTCCGCTACTCTTTCTCTCTTGCCTGCTTTAATAGAATACCTGCATCCTCTTTTTTATCCTTACCGTATACTTCCCCGTGACATATCCATACTTTCACCCCGATAGTGCCGAACGTAGTAATGGCAACGGCGAAACCGTAATCGATATCTGCACGAAACGTATGCAGGGGAATTCTTCCTTCTTTATACTCACTTGTTCGCGCCATTTCAGCGCCGCCAAGCCGCCCGGATATTTTTATTTTAATTCCCTGGATCCCGGTTTTCATTGCATTGGAAACTGCCATCTTCATCGCTTTTCTGAAAGAAGACCGGGCTTTTAATTGCTTTGCAACATTAAGGGCAACAAGCTGGGAATTGAACTCCGGTCTTTTTATTTCCTTTATTTTAATCTGTATCTTCTTTGTCACTATTTTTTTAATAAGATTCCCGAGCCGCTCGATATTCGAACCCTTTACCCCGATAATAACCCCGGGTTTGGCTGTATGAATAATGATTGTCACTTTTTGCGGATGCCGTACTATTTCAATATCTGCAACATCTGCATTCTTTGTCTCAGGGAATTCCTTGATTATTTCCCTGATTTTAAGATCTTCATGTAAAACATCTGCATATTCCTTTGGATCAACAAACCATTTTGATTTCCATGTTTTATTGATGTTTAATCTGATACTATAAGGATGTACTTTCTGTCCCACTATTTTTTCTTCGCCTCCCCTATTTCATCAATAACTACAGATATATGAGAAAACCGTTTTAATAACCTGTCTGCCCTTCCCCTGGCACGCATCCAGATACGTTTCATTCTTGGGCCCTCATTTATTTGTAATTCTTTAATATAAATCATATCCTCATCAAGTTTTTCATTTTGCTTTAATGCATTTGCCATAGCAGAACTGATTACTTTTTTAAGCAAATGGGCGCCTTTATGAGGCATATTTTCCAGAACTGAAATCACTTCACTGTACGGCTTTTTACGGATAATGTTTGCAATTCTTCTTAATTTTGCAGGCGATATCCGTAAATACCTTGCATGTGCTTTATATCCCTTTTTTGCTTCCATTTCCTGATTATTACCTCTTCTTTGCTTTCTTATCCGAACCAGAATGGCTGCGGAATATCCGTGTAGGAGAAAACTCCCCAAGTTTATGCCCAACCAGGTTCTCTGTTATATATACAGGAATCCAGGTTCTTCCGTTATAAACAGATATAGTAAGACCCACCATTTCCGGAATAATCGTTGAACACCTTGAAAAAGTTTTAATCATTTTCTTTTCACCGGACTTTTTTACATCCAGTACTTTCTTGTAAAGGCTTTTTTCAATAAACGGGCCTTTTTTTATTGATCTAGACACTCTTCACTCTCCTACTTCCTTTTCTTTATTATAAACTTACCCGTGGTTTTTCGTTTCTTCCTTGTTTTATATCCTTTTGTCGGCACTCCCCAGGGGGTAACCGGGTGCCTTCCCCCGGAAGATTTTCCTTCTCCACCGCCATGCGGATGATCATGCGGATTCATGGCAACACCCCTTACCTTTGGCCGCTTCCCGAGCCAGCGGTTACGTCCTGCTTTGCCCAGTGAAACATTCATATGATCTTCGTTCCCGATCACTCCAATAGTTGCAAAACACTTTTTAAAAACCAGGCGCATTTCACCGGAAGGAAGACGCAACGTAACATAATCACCTTCTTTTGCTACGATGGTTGCTCCTGTTCCGGCAGACCGGGCAAGTTGGCCACCTTTCCCCAGCTGGAGTTCAATATTATGGACAACCATTCCCAGGGGAATACGCTCAAGCGGTAATGCATTCCCGTTTTCCAGGGGAGCATCATTCCCGCTTTGAACGGTCATACCGACCTTCAAATCCCTGGGTGCCAGGATATACCTTTTTTCTCCGTCCACGTAGTTGATGAGTGCAATATTGGCACTCCTGTTGGGATCATACTCAATTGATGCCACTTTCCCGGGAATGCTTTTCATTAAACCATCTTTCGTATATTTATCCCGTCTGAAATCGATGACACGATACTTTCTTTTATGTCTTCTTCCTCTACGCCGGACACTTATTCTTCCATTTGCACCCCGGCCGGCTTTAAACGGCATTCCTTTTGAAAGAGACTTTTCGCTTTTTTCACGGGTAATCTCATCAAAGGAGAGGCTTGTTTTATAACGCATTCCAGCTGTATTCGGTTTATAATTCTTAATACCCATAATTGTTATACACCTTCAAAAATACTGATTTTTTCCCCTTCCCGTAATGTTACTATTGCCTTTTTCCATGTTGCAGTATATCCCGGCTGATACCGGACTCTTCTCGGTTTTCTTTTACAGTTTATAATATTACACTTCAAGGGACGTACATTAAAAAGCACTTCAATTGCTCTTTTTATCTGTTTCTTATTTGATCTTGAATCTACTTTAAAGCCGTATTTATTCCTTTCACGCATTGTATTGGACTTTTCTGTTACAATCGGTTCTATTATAATATCCTCGTTAAATTCCATATCATTCTCCTGTTTGTATATATCGTACTATTATCCTTGTTTCTTCATCCTGAATAAACATTATTCAGTTCCATGGCCGCAGATTCATGGATAATAAGATTAAGTCCATAAAAAAGATCATGGGCATTAAGCTTATTAAAGGTAAGCATCTTTACCCAGGGAATATTTCTTCCGGCCCGTTTTATCCGATTATTGTCGTCTTTAAGAATCATAACAGTATTTTTTGCATCAACATGATTGTGAAGAAGTGTTATGAGTTCTTTTGTTTTTCCGTTCTCAATATCAAAATCTTCTATAATCCTTATCCTGTTTTCCTTCATTTTAAGGCTTAATATAGACTTTATTGCAAGATGTTTTAACTTTTTCGGTATTTTATAATTAAAACTCCTTGGTCTGGGTCCAAATACAATTCCACCGCCAACACGCAAAGGTGAACGTTTTGTACCGGCCCTGGCCCTGCCTGTACCTTTCTGACGATACATTTTCTGGCTGGTTCCCTGTACTTCACCCCTTGTCTTTACACAAGCTGTTCCCACACGTCTGTTTGCGAGTTCATTTTTAATGGCATGGTAAATTGATCCCATACTCACTTCCCGGCAAAATACATTATCTGACAGTTCTATCTCGTTTTTTTCTGTTCCGTCTATTGCGAATACCTTTATCTTCATAATCTATCTCTCTTATCCTTCCTTGTAATTTGCATCATTTCGATTTCGCATTACCCTTTTTCTTCGATTTATATACCAATACGACCCTGTTCCTTGGTCCTGGAACAGATCCTTTTATAAGAAGGATGTTTTTTTCAGCATCGATTTTTACCAGCTTTAGATTTTGTACTGTTACGTTTTCCCCACCCATTCTGCCGGCCATTCTTGATCCTTTAAAAACCCGGGAAGGCCATGCTGACTGTCCGGTAGAGCCAGGAGTCCTGTGAAATTTGGATCCATGTGTTTTCCGTCCGCCGGCAAATCCATGCCGCTTTACCACACCCTGGAACCCTTTTCCTTTGGAAATTCCTTTTACATCAACGTATTCAATCCCTTCAAAAAGGTCAACAGAGAGTTCGCTGCCAATCTCGTATTTCTTTTCAAAATCTCTTATTTCAACACATACTTTACGGGGTTTTATTCCTTCCCGGAATTGTCCGGCATAGGGCTTTTTCACATTCTTTTCTTTCATCTCAAATGCCCCGAGTATAACAGCATTATATCCGTCCCTGTCTGCTTTTCTTTCATTAACAACAACATTCGCTTCCACCTGAACAATCGTAACAGGTAACATATTCCCTGTTTCATCAAATACCTGGGTCATCCCGACTTTTTTTCCAATCAAACCTACCATCACGTTCCTCTATTCTTAAACTACATCTTGATTTCTACATCAACACCTGCAGGGAGCTCTAATTTCATTAAAGCATCCATTACAGCAGATGTCGGTTCAATAATATCTATCAACCGCTTATGAGTTCTCATTTCAAATTGTTCTCGCGACTTCTTATTCACATGTGGTGATCGAAGAACAGTATATTTGTTAATACGAGTGGGGAGAGGTATCGGCCCAGAAACCCTGGAACCAGCCTTTAACACTGTATCAACAATAGCTTTTGAGCTTTGATCGATGAGTTCCACATCAAATCCTCTTAATCGAACACGAATCCTTTCTTTAATCATCCTTCCTCCTGATACCAACTTTTCTTTACCATCGTTCACCGCTTATCAATGAGAATCACATAAGATAAGCACATACTAATGGCCGATAATATATTATTCTATAATCTCCGTTACTGCACCAGCAGCGACAGTTTTTCCACCTTCACGGATAGCGAATCTGAGTCCTTTCTCGATCGCGATAGTACAGATAAGTTCCACTTCCAGCGGGGTGTTATCCCCGGGCATTACCATCTGCTTTCCTTCGGGAAGATTTACCGTCCCTGTCACATCGGTTGTTCTGAAGTAAAACTGTGGTCTATATCCTGTAAAGAACGGGGAGTGTCTCCCACCTTCTTCTTTTGTTAAAACATACACCTGGGTCTTTACCTTTCTATGCGGGGTAATCGATCCCGGTTTTGCAATAACCTGGCCCCTCTGTACTTCTTTCTTATCAATACCGCGAAGAAGACATCCGACATTATCCCCTGCCCGGCCTTCATCAAGTATTTTGTTAAACATCTCAACACCGGTAACAACTGTTTTCTTTGTATCTTTTATCCCGATGATTTCCACTTCATCCCCGACTTTTACAATACCTCTATCAACTCTCCCGGTAACGACTGTTCCCCTGCCCTGGATAGAGAAGACATCCTCCACGGGCATAAGAAAATCCTTATCAATAGCACGCTGGGGAAGGGGGAAATATTCATCCATTTTTGCAAGAAGTTCAGTAATTGTTTTGATCTTTTCCGGATCTTCCGGATTATTCATGGCTGCCAGTGCCGATCCCCTGACGATAGGAATTTCATCCCCCGGGAATTGATATTCTTTAAGAACGTCTCTTATCTCTTCTTCGACAAGATCGATAAGTTCAGGATCATCAACCTGATCAATTTTGTTCAGATATACAACAATTGCCGGTACCCCTACCTGACGGGCTAAAAGGATATGTTCCCTTGTCTGGGGCATTACTGAATCAGGGGCAGACACAACGAGAACCGCGCCGTCCATCTGGGCAGCACCTGTAATCATATTCTTGATATAGTCTGCATGTCCCGGGCAGTCCACATGAGCATAATGCCGGTTCTCGGTTTCATATTCAACATGGCGGGTATTGATTGTTATACCCCTGGCTTTTTCTTCTGGTGCATTATCTATATCATCAAATTTCATCAACTTACTTCCATACTTCGCGGCACAGTACATGGTAATGGCTGCTGTAAGTGTTGTCTTTCCATGGTCGACATGCCCAATAGTACCGACATTGATATGTGGTTTTGTTCTTTCGAATTTTGCTTTTGCCATCTTATCCTCCTTTATTTTCTAAAATAACGCTACTTATAGCATATATTTTTCTATATAAAAAGCCTTATAAGCCCGTTATTTCAGGAAACTTCTGTATAAATTAAAAGCATTTGCTCTTTTCCATTTTTCATTACCACCCGTAATGATCATTACCATCTGTAATGCGCAAATGCTTTGTTTGCCTCTGCCATCCGGTGGGTATCCTCCTTTTTCTTAAAAGAAGACCCGGTTGAATTAAATGCATCAATGAACTCTGCAGAAAGTTTTTCACTCATTGATTTCCCGGAGCGGTGCCGGGCAAAAGTAATGAGCCAGCGCATTGCAAGTGCTTCGCGCCTTTCTTCTTTAATCTCTACAGGAACCTGGTATGTAGAACCGCCAACTCTCCTGGATTTCACTTCTATAAGCGGTTTTACCTGCTCCAGTGCTTTTTCAAAGACCTCAAGCGGATCTTTATTAAGCTTTGTTTTAATCGCATCCAGTGCACTATAAAATATATGATATCCGCAGGATTTCTTTCCTTTAAGCATCATCCTGCTTACAAACCTGGTGATGGTGACACTTCCAAATTTCGGATCTGGCTGTACCTGTTTTCTTGCCGATATCCTTCTTCTTGGCATTTTATTCTCCTCTATCCTGTACCAGGGCTTTTTAATCTAAGCCTTTGGCTTTTTTGTTCCGTATTTGGACCGGGCTTTTTTCCGGTCATCTACCCCAAGAGTATCCTTGGCTCCTCGAATTATATGATACCTGACCCCGGGTAAATCCTTTACCCTGCCTCCACGAATCATAACAACAGAATGCTCCTGGAGATTATGACCAATACCGGGAATATAGGCTGTTACCTCAATTCCATTTGTAAGTCTCACCCTTGCAACTTTCCGCAAAGCAGAATTCGGCTTTTTGGGAGTTACTGTCATTACCCTTGTACATACTCCCCTTTTCTGGGCGCATGACTGGAGTGCAGGTGATTTTGTCTTATGAAGTACTCTTTTCCTGCCCTTCCTTACAAGCTGATTTATCGTTGGCATACCGCTCCCTTCTTCACTTTTATTGAGCAAACGATTTTAGCAACCACACAAAAAAAAGTCAATCCTTCCCTTGAAAAAACAAAAAAAGAATTGCTTTTTTTTGTCAGTTCATTTGCTTTTCATTTCCTTCCCGTTTTTAAGAGAAATTTTTTATTCTCTCCCGGAATCATTTCTTTGTAAAAATGAATTCCAGATCCACACTGTTGCCTATACTATCATTTTAAAATGATTTATGCAACCCTTCTATAATAGATTTTATATAAAAAATAATTCAGTTTCTGTCAATAGCAGAACGAATATAGTAAAATTTAAAAAAAGTGTCAATCCTGTACTCGTAAAGAGGAGTACTGATTTTTTTTTTTTTACACTTCTAAAGAATGGTTAATCCGGCATTCTCTTCCGGGGGAGCACCGATTTCCTTTTCTTTACCTTTTTCTTCTATTATTTTAGTAATCGATACATCAATATCTTCCATATTTTCATCAAAGAGTTTGACATTCTTATACAGTTTCATACCGGTTCCTGCTGGAATCTGATGTCCGATAATAACATTTTCCTTAAGGCCTCTTAAATGATCAACCGATCCTTCAATTGCCGCATTGGTGAGTACCCGGGTGGTTTCCTGGAAGGAAGCAGCAGAAATAAAACTGTCGATATTAAGTGATGCCCTGGTAATTCCCTGGATAAGCGGCCGGGCAATTGACGGCTGCCCGCCTTCACGAATCACTTTTTTGTTTTCTTCATTAAATATATGCTTATCTACATGCTGGCCGTAAATAAAATGGGTATCACCCACCTGCATAATTTCCACTTTTCTCATCATTTGCCTGATAATAATACCAATATGCTTGTCATTGATATTCACTCCTTGTAACCTGTATACCTCCTGTATTTCATTCACCAGGTAACTTTGAAGTGCATTTTCTCCCAGGATGTGAAGAATATCATGAGGATCAATATTCCCGTCACAGAGAGGTTCGCCTGCATCAACTGAATCACCATCCCTGACAAGGAGATGTTTTCCCATTGGTATGAGATGCTTAAACTCCTTTCCGTAAGGATCAACAACAATAATATTACGTTTCCCTTTTATTATACCTTTAAACTGTACAACACCGCTTATTTTTGAAAGAACTGCCGGATTCTTCGGTTTCCTGGATTCAAAAAGTTCCCCGACACGCGGCAATCCACCGGTAATGTCCCTGGTCTTTACACTTTCCTTTAACAATTTGGCAAGTGTCGTGCCTGCCTTAATCCTATCGCTATCTTCTACATTCAGATAAGCCGAACCGGGTAAAAAATATACTGCCTGTTCCTCTTCATTATCATTTATAATAACTATTCGCGGCTGGAGTGTTTCCAGGGTGAACTCGGTAACTTTCTTATCTATTTTACCGGTTTCTTCATTTATTTCTTCTTTCAGGGTTGTTCCTAAAATAATATCCTCAAACTTTATAATTCCGTCAACTTCCGAAATAATGGGTTCACTAAAAGGATCATAAAAAGCTATCGCTTCTTCCGGTGCAACAATATCCCCGGCTTTTACAACGAGTTCTGATCCGTTTCGTATATCGATCTTCTGATCCTGGGCAATAAGCAGCAGATGATTGTCTTTAAACATGATATACGCAATATCATCCGATTCGATCTTCTTTTTGCCCCGTTTAACAATCGCCTGGCCTTTAATGATCTTCTGGCCATCTTCAACAAGAATGGCATCTTTTGGTTTTAATTCAATATTTTCAAAAATTCTGTTTACCAGTAAATATCCTTTTCGTGTAAAAAGCTCATTCCCGTTTGAAAGCTTTACCCTGTTTCCACTGATTTCTTTCACAATGACCGGGTATTTTAAATAAGTTCTGTTTTCTTCAGAAATCTTGGTAGCTGCTCCTCCTATATGGAATGTCCTCATTGTAAGCTGGGTTCCGGGCTGGCCGATAGACTGGGCGGCAACAATACCAACTGCCTCCCCGATATCAACTGCTTTATTTGTTGCCAGGTTTCTCCCATAACATTTTACGCACACTCCATGTTTTGCTTCACAGGTAAGACCGGTCCTGATTCGCACCCCTTCTATCCCTGCTTCTTCTATCTTTTCTGCTATTTCGTCGGTAATTTCCTGATTCACATCCACGATGATTTCGCCGGTAATCGGATGTTTAACCCTTTCCAGCGTGAATCTTCCTGCAATCCTGTCCCGGAGAGCCTCGACAATCTCTTCCCCGTCTTTAATAGCCCTTCGTTCAATCCCATTGATTGTGCCGCAATCATATTCATTCACCACCACGTCCTGGGCAATATCAACAAGCCTCCTCGTCAGGTAACCGGCATCTGCGGTCTTTAAAGCAGTATCTGCCAGACCTTTCCTTGCACCGTTTGTTGAAATAAAGAATTCAATAACCGATAATCCTTCTTTAAAATTGGACCGTATGGGAAGTTCGATAATATCACCGGAGGGTTTTGCCATAAGGCCACGCATCCCGGCCAGCTGCCTGATCTGGGTCCTGCTTCCCCGTGCACCGGAATGTGCCATCATATAAACCGGATTAAATCCGCCTTTGTCCTTTTTAAGTGTTTTCATCATCTCGTTCGTAACGAGTTCATTCGTTGTACTCCATACCTCTACAACCCTGTTATACCGTTCTTCGTTGGTAATATGTCCCTGGAGATACTGTTTCTGGATTTCCTCTACCAGTGAATTGGCCTTTGCAATAAGGTTCTTCTTTTCCTCCGGGATAACAATATCCTCCATCCCGATTGTTGCACCGAATTTGGTCGCGTATTTGAATCCAAGGTCTTTAATAATATCCAGCATCTGGACAGCAGTAAACGGACCAAAGGTTTTATAGCAATCTGCAATAAGTTTATGGAGTTCCTTCTCCCCGATTTCCCTGTTAATAAACCCGATTTCTTTGGGAACCTCTTCATTTAGAATAATTCTTCCGGGTGTTGTTTCTATGTATTCACCTTTAATATTCACCTTTACCAGCGCCTGATAATCCACATCCTTTACATCTACGGCAAGGAGTACTTCCTCTGCTGACGAATAATACCGCCCCTCCCCTTTTGCTCCTATTTTCTGTTTTGTAAGATAGTTGATTCCAAGAACCATATCCTGGGTTGGTACGGTAATAGGATTCCCATTTGCCGGATCCAGTAAATTCTTTGAAGAAAGAATAAGTGTCCAGCATTCCATCCGGGCAGCCTGGGTAAGCGGCACATGAACAGCCATCTGATCCCCATCGAAATCCGCATTAAAAGCATGACACACAAGCGGATGAAGCTTAATGGCTTTTCCCTCCACAAGCATCGGTTCAAATGCCTGGATTCCAAGCCGGTGCAGGGTAGGCGCTCTGTTAAGGAGTATAGGATGTTCACGGACAACCTCATCCAGTACTGCGTAAACTTCCGAGGTTTCCTGCTCCACAAATGTTTTGGCCTTTTTTATATTATAGACCACATCCTTTTCCACAAGTTTTTTCATGATAAAAGGTTTATATAATTCCAGCGCCATTTTTGTGGGCAGCCCGCATTGATGAAGTTTCAACTCAGGTCCGACGACAATCACACTTCTCCCGGAATAATCTACACGTTTCCCGAGAAGGTTCTGCCTGAATCTGCCCTGCTTTCCACGCAGCATATCGGAAAGTGATTTAAGAGGCCTGTTGGAAGCTCCTTTTACCACTCTTCTTTTCTTGGAATTGTCAAAAAGAGCATCGACTGCTTCCTGGAGCATTCTTTTTTCATTACGGATAATAATATCCGGGGCATTTAATGCCTGGAGCCTCTTTAACCTGTTGTTCCTGTTTATAACCCGGCGGTAAAGATCGTTCAAATCTGATGTTGCAAACCTTCCCCCGTCCAGCTGGACCATGGGTCTTAACTCCGGCGGGATAACAGGGATAACATCCAGAATCATCCATTCCGGTCTGTTTTCAGAGTCCCTGAAATTCTCTACAATCCCGATTCTTTTAAGAAGTCTTTTATCAACCTTCTGGCCTTTTTCTATCATTACCCTCCGTAATTCCGCAGAAACGGCATCCAGGTCCATCGATTCAAGGAGAATTTTAATGGCTCCTGCACCGATACCCGCGGTAAATGCCATTCCATACCGCTCTTTTGCCTCGTAACACTCCTCCTCTGTGAGGACCTCCATTTTTTTCAGGTCCGTGTCACCGGGATCAATAACGATGTATTTTTCATAATAGAGAATAGACCTCAAGGCTGCAAGGGAAAGATCCAGGAGTAATCCCATTCTTGACGGTACAGACCGGTAATACCATATGTGAGAGACCGGAGATGCAAGTTCAATATGCCCCATCCGTTCACGGCGAACCTTAAAGTGGGTTACTTCGACTCCGCAACGGTCACAAATAACACCTTTATACCTGATTGACTTGAACTTTCCGCAATAACATTCCCATTCCTTTGTCGTACCGAATATTTTCTCACAAAAAAGTCCGTCCCTTTCAGGACGCAATGTCCTGTAATTTATCGTTTCCGGCTTTTTCACTTCACCATAAGACCACGCCCTTATCTGTTCCGGTGAAGCTAATTTAAGCATTATCGTATCAAAATCCTGGATTTCTCTCATTCTATTACTTTCTCCTTATACATCAAAGACTCCTGTATTCCATTAGTTGCATCATTTCAAGTACTGTTTAATACAGCAGTATTCCTTTTATGTAAAACAACTTAAAAATTACTCCCCTGCTGGCTGATTAACTCCTCATCTCTTTCAGTAAGAGGTATTTGTTTTCCCCTGGAATCGAATATCTTTATATCAAGTGCAAGACCCCTGAGTTCCTGGATAAGTACATTAAACGATTCAGGAATTCCTGCAGGAGAGGATACTTCCCCTTTCACAATACTTTCGTAAATCCGGGCTCTTCCTGTCATATCATCGGATTTGATTGTAAGAAGCTCCTGTAATGTATTTGCTGCGCCATATGCTTCAAGTGCCCAAACTTCCATTTCGCCAAGCCTTTGACCGCCGAATTGAGCCTTCCCCCCAAGGGGCTGCTGGGTGACCAGGGAATATGGTCCGGTCGATCGAGCATGAATCTTATCATCGACAAGATGATGAAGTTTCAGCATATAGATATAGCCGACATTTATGGGATTTTCAAAGGGTTCGCCTGAAAGGCCATCATAAAGTACAATCTTCGAGTTGATGGGAAGGCCTGCCTCTTTGAGTTTTCTTTCTATCATTTCGTTGGTGGCAGATTGGAACACAGGGGTTGCATACCATTCACTCAGTATGGTGCCTGCCCACCCGAGTTCGGTTTCCAGTATCTGTCCGAGGTTCATTCTCGAAGGAACCCCTAAAGGATTAAGCACCAGGTCGATTGATGTGCCGTCAGTCATAAATGGCATATCCTCTTCCGGGAGAACCCGGGCAATAACACCCTTGTTCCCGTGCCGGCCTGCCATTTTATCTCCTTCCTGGAGCTTCCTCTTTGTGGCAATAAGTACTTTTACCACTTCAATAACACCCGGATCAAGATCGTCACCATCTGCACGTCTGAGCCTTTGAATATCGATAACAGTTCCTTCCACTCCATGGGGAACCTTGAGTGATGTATCGCGGACTTCCTTTGCTTTTTCACCGAAAATCGAGTTCAAGAGTTTGAATTCAGGCGTGGAATCTGTCTCGCTTTTCGGTGTTACTTTACCGACCAGGATAAATCCCGATTTTACCTTTGCACCAACCCGTATGATCCCTTCCTCATCAAGCTGATCAAAAGACTTTTCACTGGTATTTGGGATATCCCGTGTTATTTTTTCCGGCCCGAGCTTTGTTTCCCTTACTTCAATGGAAAACTCTTTTATATGAATAGAGGTAAAGATATCTTCTTTGATAATTCTTTCAGAAATCAGGATCGCGTCCTCGTAGTTATATCCGTTCCACGGCATAAACGCAACCAGGACGTTTCTTCCGAGCGCCAGTTCCCCATTTGACGTTGCGGGACCGTCGGCTATCACCTGGCCTTTATCGACATGCTGATCCTTCTTTACAATAGGATAATGATTAAAACATGTATCCTGGTTTGTCCGTTTGAACTTAAAAAGTCTATAAACATCAATATCATCCGGGCCTTTGGCATCATCCGGTCTGATATGGATTTCATCAGATCTGACATACTCGATAATCCCTGCCCGATTTGCAATAACCATAACCCCCGAATCATAGGCTGTTTTACCTTCCATCCCTGTTCCTACCCTGGGGGCTTCCGGCCGGAGCAGAGGAACAGCCTGTCTCTGCATATTGGAACCCATAAGTGCCCTGTTTGCATCATCATGTTCCAGAAAAGGGATTAAAGATGCAGATACGGATACAACCTGTTTAGGCGATACATCCATATAATCAATTTCAGATGGAGTACGGGTGGTATAATCTCCCCCCTTCCTTACCGGAACCAGGGTTTCCAGGAAGTTTCCGTCATCATCAATCGGGGCATTTGCCTGGGCGATAAAATATTTCTCTTCATCCATAGCAGAAAGGTATTCAATCTGGTTTGTGGCTCTTCCGTCAATCACCTTTCTATACGGAGTTTCAAGAAATCCATACTCATTCACCCTTGTATAGTTAGCAAGGCTTACGATAAGCCCGATATTCGGTCCTTCCGGCGTTTCAATCGGACACATTCTTCCGTAATGTGTATAATGGACATCACGGACTTCAAATCCTGCCCTGTCACGGGAAAGTCCTCCCGGTCCTAATGCATTTAAACGCCGCTTATGGGTGAGTTCAGAGAGAGGATTAACCTGATCCATAAACTGGGAGAGTTGGGAAGATCCGAAAAATTCTTTAACACTTGTTACGATCGGTTTGATTGATATAAGATCCTGCGGTTTTATCGTTTCTATTTCCTTGAGGGTCATCCTTTCTTTTGCTATTCTTTCCATTCTGGCAAATGCTGTCTTCAGCTGATTTGCAAGGAGTTCCCCAACCGAACGTATACGCCGGTTACCCAGGTGATCTATATCATCGACATTTGCCTCACCAATATATACTTTAATAAGGAAGGCAATGGTATTGATAATATCTTCTTTCTTGAGAGTATTCAAATCGGTGGATTCATTATAATCGAACTTTTTATTCAATTTATATCTTCCCACACGTCCCAGGTTATACCTGCGGGGTGAAAAAAACATGGAATGGAGGTCTTTCTCTGCACTCTCGATGGTAATTGGTTCACCAGGCATAATATTTGAATAAACATGGGAAATAGCATCTTCCTTTGTCGGTTCATCCTTTGTGGGATCATCCTTCGCTATTTTCATTTCTTCGCGTTCAAAACAATTCAGGAATATCTGGGAATGAAGGGAATCGGGATGGGAAAAATCGATTATTTCTATCTCTGTTATTCCCTGGTGAAGAAGCTCTTCCACATCATGCGGGTGGATTTTATCCCCTGCCCTGTATAATTTCTTTCTGGCCTGTTCCTCCCCGATATAAACCTCTTTGGCAAAAACCTTACCGACAAGTTTCTCTTTTTCTTCCCTGGATTCTGTAATTGCAACCTTCTTTGTTTCATAAAAAAGATCAATAATTTTTTCCCTGGTATCATAACCAAGGGCCCGGAGGAACATTGTAACGAGTATTTTCTTTTTCCGGTCTATCTTTGTAAAAACAAGCTCACGCTTTTTATCGATTTCAAACTCCAGCCATGATCCTTTGTATGGAATAATCCGGGAAGAATAGACACCCTTATCATCAGAAAAAATAACACCAGGGGACCGGTGAATCTGGCTTACGACAACTCTTTCTGCGCCATTGATAATAAAGGTTCCCCTTTCTGTCATAAGGGGAATATCACCCATATAAATTTCTTTTTGTCTGATCTCGCCTGTCTGGAGAAAAAGCAGGTTAATCTTTGCTTTTACCGGAATTGAATACGTGAGTCCCTTTTCCTTACTCTCAAACTCGGAAAATTTCACCCCCTCCTCATTCAGGGTATACCCGCAATATTCCAGAACAAGTTCCCCATTTGGACTTTCAATAGGGAATGTGTCCTGAAAAACAGATTCCAGTCCCGCTCTCTCCAGCTTTTCTCCATTATTCAATCTTCTCCGCTGCAAAAAAGTTTCATATGAATGAAGCTGAATTTCAATAAGATGGGGAACATCCATTACATCTTTATATTCTTTACCTAAATAGATTCTCTCTATTTTTTTAACCTGTTCAAGGATCATTGAACCTCCCTGTTAAACAATATCCACAGGCATAAAAATATACCTGTGGTTGTTAGAGAAAAAAAAATTGATTATTCGTTGTTTATTTCCAGAATTCACATGATTTCTCAATATATTCCGGGACATCCTGATATATTTACTCTTCCGTCGCCCATCGGAAAATCCCTGGAGTTCTGGCTATGATTTACAGGCACAGGTAATGATTTTCATCAATATTCTCAATAATGAAAAATGAATATCACAGCCAAAACATCTATAGCTATAAATCACTTAAATCCTTTTAAGCATTATTTAATCTCTACAACACCTCCCGCTGCTGTAATTCGTTCCTTTATTTTTTCCGCTTCATCTTTTGAAATATCTTCTTTTATAGGTTTATCACCAGTTTCAACCAGTTCTTTTGCTTCTTTAAGACCCAATCCCGTAATTGCTTTCACTTCTTTAATTACCGGAATCTTTTTGCCTTCTTCGAAACTTCTCAGGATTACTGTAAATTCTGTCTTTTCCTCGGCTTCTTCTGCTTTTGGTCCACCCTGCGCTATACCGGCACCGGAAACCATGGCTACAGGAGCAGCAGCAGTCACACCGAATTTCTCCTCGATTGCTTTTACAAGTTCAGATAATTCCAGTACAGTCATGCTGGAAATCGCATCAAGAATTTCATCTTTTGTTTTTGTTGCCATTTTATCATCTCCTCAAATATTTTATCACTGATCCGGTCTATCCGGGATACATGGTTTATTCCAGATTCCTTTTTCATATTATAACTGGTTGATTTTACGAAAGGTTTCTTCCTTGAAAAATAAAATCAACCAAGAAGCACGTTATAATAGAAAAAAATAAGAACCCGGTTGAAATTCATAAGTATCCCTGAATAAAGCCCGTATCATTCTTTTGACTTCTTATCGGCTACAGCCTTTAATGTACGGACGAATTTCTCAGTAACTCCATTCATCGCATACATCGTATTTCTTAATGGTCCTGTCATGGCGCTTAAGAGCATTGAAATAAGCTGCTCTTTACCAGGCAATGCAGAGAAAGCCTCTACCTCGGCCATGTTCATGACACGTTTATCAATAACTCCGCCTTTTACCTGTATTGATTCATTCTTTGCATAATCAAAAAGTATTTTTGCTGCCTGTCCCGCATCCTTTGCTATCAATGTTAATGCAGTAGGACCAATTAAGTAATCACTGATGTCCGGGTAATCAATATCTTTAAGGGCGATCCGCGTAAAATCGTTTTTTACGATTTTTAACACAGAATCCTGCTCCCTTAGTTTTTTTCTAAGTTCAGTAATTTTTTCTACATTCAATCCACGAAAATCTGTCAAGATAAAATCTTTATATTTCAGAATCGAGTCTTTTATAGCATTTACTGCATCAGTTTTATATTTTTGTATCTTTTGTGTTTTTTCTCCCATTGTGCTTCCTTTTCTCCTCTTCTTCTTATAGTATCCAGGACCAGTTTCCTGTATTCTTCCTGCCTGGTTAATTCCGTTTCCCTATCCGGTTACTTTCAAGGTTTCCTTAAATTTTTCAAGACACCTCATTTAATACAAGTCTGAATCCCGGTCCCATAGTCGATGCGAGTGCAATAGACATAATAAAATCGCCTTTAAAGTCCGATGGTTTTTTCCTTTTCACTTCCTGTATAACTACCTTTGCGTTCCCCGCTATTTTTTCTGCATCCATCGATACCTTTCCAATAGGTAAATGAACAACCCCGGTTTTGTCTGCACGGAATTCCATTCGTCCTTTTTTCAATTCCGAGATTGCTCCTTTTATATCAAAAGTAACTGTCTGTGTCTTTGGGTTCGGCATAAGACCCCGGCGTCCAAGAATGGGTCCGAGTTTTCCGACATCCTTCATCATATCCGGTGTTGCAACGGCAATGTCAAAATCAAGCCACCCGCCTTTTATCTTTTCAATAAGATCCGTATCCCCGACATATACTGCACCTGCATTTTTTGCTTCGTCTGCTTTTTCACCCTTTGCAAAAACCAGTATTTTCTTCTCTTTACCGAATTGATGTTCAAGAACAACCGTATCCCGGACCGATACTCCCTTCCTTAAATTAAGTTTTAATGAAATATCAATCGTCTCATCAAACCTGGCAAATGCAATTTCCTTAATCTTTTCTACTGCCTGAGCTATGGTAAAACGTTCATTTTTATCGTATTTTTTTACTGCCCCGGCGTATTTTTTCCCTCTTCTCATGTTCTTAACCTCATCTTACTAAAACAACAATTGGACCTCAACGAATGTTGAGGACCATTTTATTCAATTTACAATCGAACTTCACCTATGAAGACTCTACGGTAACGCCCATACTGCGGGCGGTTCCTGCAATAATTTTCACAGCCGCAGCCAGATCATTTGCGTTAAGATCCGGCATTTTCTGACTCGCTATATCTTCAATCTGCTTTTGTGTAATTGCCGCCACTTTTTGTTTATTCGGCTCTGGTGATCCTTTTTCCAGCGAACAGGCTTTCTTGATAAGCACTGCTGCCGGAGGTGTTTTTGTTATAAAAGAAAAGCTTTTATCCTGATAAACGGTAATAACAACAGGAATGATTAACCCTTCTTCGATCTTATTGGTCCTGTCGTTGAACTGCTTCACAAATTGTGGAGCACTTACACCATGGGGACCAAGCGCCGGACCCACTGGAGGCGCAGGGGTAGCTTTCCCTGCCGGAACCTGCAATTTAATAATTGCTTTTATTTTCTTCTTTGCCATTTCAATTCTCCGATAGTAATACTTTCATTCATATACTGTTTTATATCTTTTCAACCTGGAGGAATTCCAATTCCACCGGTGTTGCTCTTCCGAAAATACCTACCATGACCCTGAGTTTTCCCTTTTCATAGTTAACTTCTTCTATATTTCCGGTAAAACTATTGAACGGTCCATCGATTATACGGACAATCTCACCCACGGAGAAATCCATCTTGGGTTTAAGCACCCTCTCTGATTTTATTTCCCCGATTTTCTGTAAAATCACTTTGGCTTCTTCCTGTTGTATAGGGCTCGGTTTCTGGTTCCTGTTAGAACCGACAAATCCGGTTACCCCGGGAATCCTGACTATCTTTGCACAGATATCCTTCCATCCTATATTAGGAAGATCCATTTCCACAAGGACATATCCAGGTAAAAATTTTTTTGTTACCGTTCTCTTTTTTCCATCTTTCACTTCCACGATTTCTTCTGATGGAACTTTCACATCAAATATATTGTCGCCCAATTCACCATTTTCAATGAGCTTCTTTATCTGTCGCTCTACCTTATTCTCCTGTCCAGAATAAGCATGTACGACATACCATCCTTTTGCCATATTCCTCCGAATTATAATAGTAAATTAAATATTCGATAAAGAGCGATATCTATCAGCCCAAGCACAATGGCTATAATTAATACAGATATAATTACTACTTTTGTCGATGATGCAACTTCCTCCCTCGTCGGCCAGATAACCTTCTTTAACTCTGCATAACTTTCCTTTATAAATTTAATTAACTTATTCATATCACTTCTCCTGCCAAACAAAAAAAGAAACCAGGCCAGGCAGGACTCGAACCTGCAACATCCGGTTTTGGAGACCGGCGCTCTACCAATTGGAGCTACTGGCCTAACATACTATATAATCCCTGTACAGATATATTAATAAAACACATACCGGCACTTTACCAGAATAAACATTTAATACAGGTAAAATAAGCTGAAAACAGCTTATTTAATCTTTGCTTCCTTATGAAGAGTATGTTTCCGGTCAAATTTACAATACTTTTTTAACTCCAGTTTACCCTGCATATTTCTTTTGTTTTTCTTTACTGTATAATTCCGACGCTTACATTCAGTACATCGCAGTGCAATAAGCTCTACTGTCTTGGCTTTTCCTTTTGCCATAGCATACTACTCCTCTTAAGTTGGTGTTTAAGTATATTAAAATAACCAACATTATGTCAATAGAGATATACAATTACATTAAATATTTTACCTCCCGATTTTTACCGGAATGTGTGTAAAATATCTGGTAATTCCTTAAATGCTGGCCGTAAGGTATCATAGATTTGTAAGAAATCCATTACCTCAATATACCCCTCCTCACCGGGTTTTGGGCGCGGCCAACATTATAATCAATATAAAGCCTTTGATCGGAATCGAACCGATGACCCCCTCCTTACCATGGAGGTGCTCTGCCTGCTGAGCTACAAAGGCAGGTTTTAAGAATGTTAATTTAGCGATATATTTTAAATTTGTCAAGCGTTGAGTTCTTTTTTTTCGACTATTTTCGATTTATGGAAAAAAATATAAGAAATTAACTATTTTTTTTCTTTCCTGCACTTGACTTTTTTTCACGGATTGGTCATTATTATAACAACATCGCAGGGTAGAGCAGTTGGCAGCTCGTCGGGCTCATAACCCGGAGGTCGCAGGTTCGAGTCCTGCCCCTGCTAAAGAAAAAAGAGACCATTATGGTCTCTTTTTTTATTTCCAATAAATACGATTTCTTTACTTAGCGAGTTCTGTTCGCACATAGTCCCTTTATATGATCTTATGAGTTCCGTCCCTGCTTAGTCTTGGTAGTCCTGGTTTATATTCTTAAATGGTATAGACAGTGCAAAAAAAATACTATATTTATCCATGGAGTAAAATATGCATACATAGAACAATGGAACTGAGAAAGGAAAAACATATTCAAAATGTTAAAACCAAATATGAACAGCTATCCTTTTGTTTAAATAAAAAAAGCAAAAGATTATGGGCAGCAACCGAAGCGAATAGCATCGGATGGGGAGGAGTTAGCATTGTTCATGAAGCAACAGGTATTGATTTTAAAACGATAATAAAAGGGATTAAAGAACTTTTTGTAACTAATAAAGGTAATCGTATTCGCAAAGTTGGTGGTGGCAGGATGAACCGGAATATACACTTTCTTTCATGCATTTACTTCTTCATCTAAAGTTGTATTCTCTACATTCCAGGAAGAGTGTTATTCATCCAATAAATTAATAATTCGGAAACCAAGTTCACCACAGGGGATATATGCATATTTTCCACTCACGGCAAATCCCCTGCAAATATTTTGAGGAGAAGTAAACTCTATAGCAAACAAAAATGTTCGCGGTATATGGATTATACCGGGATTTGAACCGGATATATTGATGAGTGATAAACCATGGAAAAATACCTTTCTTTGTCCGATTACAGGAATGTCAATGATCATATCATAAATTAGATAAGCATAAATATATTTTCCCCTTAAAAAGGCAGCTTTGACTTTGGGAAAAGTTATATATATTGAAGAATCCCAAAATGGAGTGGAGGGATCCCTTATATCTACTATCTGCACACTTCCGTTATAGGAATTTACTGTAAAAGCGTATGTCCCCTTTAGTATAAGTAGATCCGTATCCAGCCCCGGGATTTCACAAGTTGCCTTATATGAAATATGTTCTTTCTTTGAAATATCATAAATTTTAAGACCGGAGTCTCCTGCTGCTACATAAAGAAAATTATTTTGTATTTCTATATCCTTTGCGTATATATCTTCGGTATGTATAAGCTCAGGAGTTGTTGGCCGGGAAATATCGATAAAATAAAGCCCTCTTCTATCCTCTGGTGCAGATAGAATTCCAATATCACCCATTATTAATATTTCAGCAGCCCCGGAATTTATTTGATATGAACCGGATCTTTTAAATGTTGCAATATCAATTATTTCCAGGCCATAATCGGTAACACAATAAACATACTTTCCATTTATATCTACAGCGTATACTGCCCCTTTTGTTTCCACATACTGTTCTTTTACAGGATTTTCAGGGTCACTGATATTATAAGAATATAGTCCTTGATTTCCGGAATTTCCGGTTCCACAGGCAGCGTATAAGAGGTCACCTCTTATAACAATATTATTTACACTACCAAGGTCATTACGGGAAATACTGGTTATTAATGGGGGAGTTACATCTATTATCTTTAATACACCATCTTCTGTTACAGAATAGGAATAAATTTCATTGCTGTAATACACAAGTTCCACTTTATCTACAGTATTATTTATATTATACGTTTGATATATAATCGGAGATTCAGGATTCATTATACTTATTGCCTGAACACCGGCTACATCATCCGCGACTATTGCAATTCCTAATTCTTCTACTATTGCAACATCGCTGGAATAGCCGGGAGTATTACAACATCCCTTATAGTTTGGGGATTTGGAACTTGAAATATCGATAATGAAAAGACCTTCATAACCGTCTGCTACATATGCATAATTCCCAGACACTGCCACACCGGATGCAAAACCGTTGGTATCTTGTCGACACAGGGATTCCGGCTGTGATGGAATATTAATATCAAAAATTTCAAAACCCTCACGGCCTTTTACTATATAAAGAATATTATCCCGGCATACTACATCTCTAACATCACCCTGTACTTTCAAGGATATGATTTGGGAATTTACAGGATCAAATACATTTTCTATTATTGTAATTCCGTTTTCTTCACATGCCACGTATGCATTGTTGCTGTTCACTGCTACACTACAAGCAGTATTTATCGGATATCTGTAAAAAAAAGCGGGTGTTTGGTTGGTAACATCGATTATTTCAAGACCTTTTGATGTTGTAATACAGGCGAATCTTTTTTTTTCAAAGTCGATAACAGTTATATTATTGGCAGAACCGGAAATTCCCTCAAATTTGGAATATTCTGCCGGATGAATTGGATCAGAGATATTAATTATTTTAAGCCCGCCAGATCCTGCCGCGATATATGCAAAATTTTCAATTATGGAAATTCCTTCAATGCTGCCGTTAATTTCAAGTTCACCGGAGACATTTGTGTATGGGAGTTCCGAGATAGGATCTGACCGTCCGCAGTTAGCATAACTTTGTATACTCCCGGGAAAACAAGGGCGTATTGAATAGTAATATAATTCACCTGGCAGGATAGTATTATCCTCATAACTATTTTTATTGACCACCTTTATTAATTGATAATGAGTTCCATCCCTTTCCGATCTATATACTTCATATTCTTCAATACCCTCAATGCAATTCCATTCCACACCCAGGGAGTAATTAAATTCAGATATACGGGGTGCAAGCGTTTGTTTTGAAAGAGGAAGTGCTTTTATAAAACCTGAGGTTACTATTTTTATTCCCTGTTTTGCATCTATTCCGCAATAAGCCTTTAACTGAAAAATATGCAAGGAACCGTAATTTATATCCTGGTCTATAATATATGATGTTTCGGATTTATCAATATTTCTGATTATTATTCCATTTCCCTCATCGCCATTGTCCTCGAATGGATATGTATTATCCTGTGTATAAAGTAAAGTGTATGACTCTGCCAAAAAAACAGATTCCCAGGATAAATGAATACTTTCACCTTTTACTTCCACTTTAAACGAAGGAATTCCATTTTCCATATCTCTTCTTAAATAGTGCTGAATTTCCGTTGTATTTCCATTCCAGTCTGTGGCCGTAATCTGCAAAGTAAAGGCAGTTTGCAGTTTATTTGTTTCAAAATGAAAAGAAAATTTTCCGGAATCATTAAAATCAATGATTCCATTGATTGGTGAATTCAGAATTTTATATCGTACCCCGGCTACTTTACCGGGTTGTTTTTTATTCGCTTTATCTGTGACAGTTCCTGATACTTCCACAATAGATGCACATTCAGTCATTTCGACAGGGCTAATAATTGTGATTTCCGGTTTTATGGTATCGTTTACTTTCAATACCATATCTTCATCAAAGGGTGTTGGGCATGATACAAATAAAAGAACCATGATTATAATCAAGACAAAATATATAATTTTTTTCCTGAACATTCTTACCTCCTGAATATTATTCTTTAAAAGTAAGTTTTTCATATGGTTGTCCTTTTTTTCTATAGATATTTATTTACTGCCTGCCATTATGGATAAAGTGTATTATTTCTGTATCCTGTACATCCGCTTTTTCACGTTCTATCGTTTCCGGATCTTCCTCATTGTCCGGGAGTAAATTGCCTTTGGCTATCATTGAATATTTAGCTGCTTTTTCATTGTCCCCCAGTTTTATGTAGAGATCGGCAATATATCCTGCAAGCAGTTTATAATAAGGGGAAGTTTCACCCTCGTTTACCAGAACCTGTTCCATAACAATAAGAAAGTAGTCCACTGCTTTTTGATATTCCCCTTTACTATAATAAATGACTCCATGGTTTATTTGCACGTCATAATAATCAGGATCAATCTCAAGTGCTTTCATAAAGGCATTTTCTGCATTCTCATACATATCCCACTCACCACAGACTATACCGAGAAGATTATAATCCTCTTTCTGCCCGGATGATTCTGTTGTGTCCCGGTAATACCGGATAATTGCATCTTTAAGTTTGTCCATATCTTTTGTAAAGGAATTTATTATATTATGTGCCGCCCCGTATTGAAGACCAAGGTCTTCTTCTTTCAAGCTTACCGGACGAAACCTATTATGTGCATCTTTTGTTGTATAAAAATGTGCCTTACCACTGTTTAAATAGTATTCTTCAATTCCTTTTTTCCAGGCGGTAAGAAAATCCTCCTTTCCAAGCAAGGTGATTTCTACCGGCACCCATAACTCATTATTACTGCTTAAGGTCATATTTTTTTCCGGGTGTACTTTTTTATAATTTTTTAATGGTATTTTCGTATTTACTACCGGGTAAATATGATCCGGGAGTGTGATAAACCCTGTTTCCACCCCTGCTGCCTGGAGAATACTCAGATACAGGACCGTAAGATCATCGCAGTCACCTGCCGTCTTTAACAGGGTTTCCCTGGGCAGGGAAACCGAATCAATAACAGTCACATCATTTTTTACTGATGCCAGGGGGCGTTTCGGATCCGGCTGGTAAAAGCATCCCAGCTCTGCAAGGCCGTAGTATACCTCCATTGCGGTCTGTAAAGAGTCACTGTATGCAGGCTGCTTTATGTCTTTAAACATTTTTGACAAATGAACTGCATAATTACAGAGTGCGCTGTCTTCCGGGGTAATAAAAGCTGCGATCTTTTCTTCATTATCCCACACGATCGATCTTTTATCATACATGGAAAAGGATACTGACTTTTTTTGTTCAGCATGTTTTTGATTTGATATATATGAGATAATTATTTCCCCTGTTAATGGAATTACTCCTTCAATTGTAAAGACATTATTGTTAAATGTGGCAAAAACAGGAATACCGATACTCTCATTACCTTTTATTTCTTCTATAGAAAAAGAGGGAGTCGGCGAATCCATGTATTGCGGCTGAAAGAATGATACTTCCACGTCAAAAATTGAATACTTCTCTGTATTGATAATGATAATTATTGTAAGAGGGTTTTGTGTATAATAATGCTGCATTGCGGCAAAGAGCTGACCCGGAAAGTTTATGTTTTCTATTTTAATGGATTTTATAAGATCCTTTATCATATCCGGGTCCCGTCCTAAGCGGTAATGGGCTGTAAATCCCAATGAAAAGATGAGCCCGTTAAAATCTTTAAGCTCGGAGAGGGAATAGAGGTATTTTATATTTGGATGTATGTCTATAAGGAAGTTGTAAGAGGGATTCAGGCATATTCTTATCCCTGCCTGGCCGATCAGGTTTTTTCCGCCACAGGTTGCATCTTCCAGCAGGTAGGGAAAATACGATTGTGTCATGCCAAAAACCAGATCACCGCCAAGTTCAAAATACCTGGCAAAACGGCGGGAAAAAACGAGACCTGCTGTACCGAAGATATGGTAATTATCCCATTTATTCTCTTCTTCCTGCTTGTTGTCAAATTGTATGATTCCGCCCTGTATTGAAGGCTGGAGGGTTGGTAAAAAGGGAAGGGGATACCGGACATTTACCGAGATTTCATAGACATTATACCAGGCTCCGTAATCATTAAATGGTGAGAGTGTCTCATATTCGATGCCAAAAGACAGGGGAAACCTGTAGTACTGGTTCAAATCTTTTGGCTCGTTATTCTCGATTGTATACCCCGGATTTGTGAAAAAGGTTAGAAAAACAATGACTATTATAGTTATATACGTTTTTGTTTTCATGTATTTTCCTTTTTCTTTAATTACGCTATATTATTTTTTTCTGAATAGTTAGCGTTTTTACAATCTTTTAATTACAATCTTTTAAATAGTATAATTTACCATTTGGGTAACAATATACAACGTAATTAAATTTTGTCAATTATATCAAGTATTATTTGTTTAAAATTATTAAAAAGATATATCATCATTTCTGTCCAGGAATTTCAATATTTTCATATAAATCACAGATAACACATCTATGATTTCTCGGATTTTACAATATTTTAATCTGTGAAATCTCATTTTTAAGAAAAAAACAATAAGGTTAAGATGGATTTTCATTTCTTTTTATCTATTCTTAATCCGCCACTCCCGTAATTGTTATTTTATCTTAAACAAATTTTGTATTATGTTTTTCGATTCCCATAATCCATGAAATCGTATTCACAACATCCTGTCTGAATTTAAGTGCTTGTTCCGGGACATTGCGTTTTAATGCAACATAATGATGAAATTCAGCTTCACTAATGTTAATGAATTCACAAAATTCTTTTAAATTCTTTGGGATAGTATTTTTCATGCCAAGAATTCTAATTTCTTTTTTCCCCTGCTCTCTCGTAATAAAGCCCGAGCGAATCATTTGATTAATTTCTGTCCTTAATTCCGAGAGTTCCCTTCTAAATTCCAAATACCCTTTTATCGGCTCGATAATACAACTTGAATGTATATTGGAATTTGAGGCATTTTCCCAGCCTATTTCCTTTTCCAGTGTGTCATGCAGGTTATCTAAATTCAACCAGCTGATATAATTGGACATAGGCACCATAACCGGATAAAAGCTAACCGTAACATCCGGTTTTGTATAATATAACAAATCTCCCAGGATTGTATTGATAATATCATCCATATATTCCGGCTCGAATTCTTTCAAAGCATTAATAAAAAATTCATTCCACAATCTGCAGAATTTAAGAAAATTCTCCTTTTGAATTCCCTGGTCCGGCATGATGAAATTATGATTTAATTCCCTTTGCCCTTCAGAAAACCCTGTAATAATCAATGGAATATTCTCTTTTATAGCCAGGGGGAAAACACCTATACTCATAAGACCCGGGCAATAACAAACCTTGGCATTTCTTTTAAAAAAGGCTTTTAACAAACGCTGCGTTTTATTCATATCCCACTTACATATAACATGTCCGGAACCTGTTGCCTTAACCGCGTTTTCCATATTCCGCCATGCTGTTTGCCTGATTAAACCATTGTCCCATGTAAATGCCAGAACCTTTACCTTTAGAATTTTTGCCATATAATAAAGGACATAACAGCTGTCTTTACCACCCGTCAATGGTACAATCACATCGTACTTACTACCCGGTTTTTTATATTGATTGATTAGTTCTGTAAATTCCTTTTCTTTCTGTTCCCAATCATTTTTTGTTTGATTGAAATTCCTGCATTCAGTACATAATGATTCATTTTCATTTATTGTGTTTAAGCATTTTGTACATTCTTTCATTGTTTTCCTCCTTAATTAAACGTATAAATCAAACTTCTTTTATACTTTCTTAAAAATTAAGCTGGCATTATAACCACCTATTCCACTTGTATTATTCATACAATACAAAATATGAGCTTTTCTTGACCTGTCTTTTACATAATCCAAATCACAGAATAAATCACCCTCTTTAAAATTCCTTGTAAGATGTACCTGCTGATCTTCAAGACTCTTTACACAAACTGCCGATTCTATGGCGCCACAGGCAGCAAAAGAATGACCGAGCATGGATTTCGTACTGTTAACAGGGATTTTAAAAGCCCGGTCACCAAACAATTTTTTTATGGCTATACTTTCCTCCCTGTCATTCGATATCGTTGAACTGCCATGAGCATTAATATAATCGATATTACCCGGTTCAATCCCGGCATCTTTTATCGCCATCTCCATGGAATCGATTATTCCTTTATAGGATGCATCGGTAAGACTTTCTGCATTTATAGATGATCCATAACCTTCCACAAAAGCCCTGACACGTGCACCCCGGTTTATAGCATGTTCATAAGATTCAAGAACCAGAATTGCTGCTCCTTTGCTCAGGACAAATCCCGAGCGGTCTTTATCAAAAGGCCGCATAGCAGTTTCGGGATCTTCCTCCCTGGTACTCATATACAGACGGCTGAAACCTGAAAAGAAGGGTGCATAAAACTTATTTTCAATTCCTCCTGCAAGCATAATATTCACCCGGCCATCCTGAATCATTTTATATGCCTCCCCGATGGATTGAGTACCGCTTGTACAGGCCGAGACAATAGTGGATGCATACCCATTAAGTGAAACAATATTAGCCAGGTATGATAAATAAATATTCGGATATGTTTCCAGAAACCATTTAGGATTCCTCTGATCATAAGGTTCACCGGAATATCTGTCTGCCAAAGCAGTCCCTGTTCCGATGATAGCTCCAACCCTGTATTTCCGAGTTTCTTCAGGAAAACTGATTCCTGCATCGTCTAAGGCGTCTAAGCCGGCATAAACAAGCATTCTGGAAAGAAAATTCATTTTCTTGATTAACATTTTACTATTTCTTCCCAGTTGAAATTTATCCAGATTAAAATCAACACATAACCCTACAAGCTTCATCCCGTATTTGATTAATGATTTATCAAAGTCCGATAATAGAGTAATCCCGTTTCTTCCTTCCAATAAACCTTTCCAGACATCTTCTATATTCGAACCTAATGGTGTTATTATGCCAATTCCTGTAATTGCTACCCTGTTTTTCATTATATACCTTCCATTTGTTATTTATTCCTTGATCGTCTGGGTAAAGCCGCCATCAAATATTATATTTGTTCCATTAATAAATAAATGTACATTATCTGCAAGAAGATGAATCAAACCTGCAATTTCCTCAGGCTCTGTGAACCTGGCCAATGGTATACGTTTAAAGGATCCGGGATCTGTGTACCAGGGAGCTGATTTTATCATATCAGTAGCTACAGGACCAGGGGAGATTACATAAAATCGGATACCCTTATATACTAAAGCCTGTTGTTTTGTCCATTCGATGATCATGGCTTTTGAGACAGAATAAGCACCCTGGCCTTTGCGAGGCCGTACACCGGAGATACTGCCGATATTAATCACAACAGGATTATCCGATTTCAGCAAAATAGATTTCCATTCATCAAATACTGAAACAGCCCCAAAAAAATTTGTTTGTATAATATCATTCCAGCTATCCAACTCAACTTCATAAAGTAAATTATCCTTCAATATCCCTGCATTATTCACCAGCAGATTTATATTATCATGAATAAATTTTTTTCGTGCTTTTTGTATTTGATCTTTATCACGAATATCAAATTCTAATATTTTCCCCTTACCGCCAATGGAAATTATTTCAGATAAAAGTCCTTCTATATTATCATTCTTCTTCCGGCAATTCATATAAATATAAAATCCGGTTACAGCCAGTTTCCTGCAAATGGCCATTCCAATTCCCCTGCTGCAACCTGTAACAAGTGCTGTGCGTTCATGCATAAGCATTATCCTCCGTACTTATTAAAAGTTCCTGGGCAGTAAGATAAGTGTCAGACTGTTCGTTAACCCATGTAATTATTTTTTCCAATTTTTCAAATTGATCCTTTATTCCGATATAATTAACAATAATTTTCTTCCGTGACAATTCAAGTGCAGCAATTTTTGTTAAAGCAATTATACCGCTTTTGAAAGTATTAATAATCACTTGCAATGCGGGATCGTTTTCAATAATAATCAAAGGTTCCAGTATCCAGACATTTACATTGCGTTGTTGTAATAAAGTTGTATAAAAACATTTTATGGAAAGAAAAATTTTTGTAAGTATCCTGTTGACTTGTACGTATAAATTTCCATTAGTTTCCGGATCCATGGCTGAATATATAATCAAAGTCTTGAAAGGTTTCAAATTATAGATTAAATCTTTATAATTCTCTAAATGATTAAAATCCACAGTATATGTATTCGCTTCTTTACAATCTGTACAATGTAAATTTTTACCGGTATTATCAATCAAATTAATAATTTCATATTTCTTCCCGAAAATTCGGATTAGTTCCCGGTTTTGATGATTTCCGATATAATTAATTAATATTTTCTGCATTGAGTTATCCTTCTATATTTTCAAATTAAAATTTGCAGTAAATTTATTTTTCTGCCTTTATTATGGCATAAGCATTGCTTTTTACCAGATGCCTTTTTATTAATGTATTTACATCCTTATGATTTTCAATAAAAGCTGCATGCCCATTTCCAGGTAATATGACGCACTCACAATTTTTCACCTGTTCAGCAATTTCGTTTTGATGAATAGCAGGAAAAATATAATCATTATCACTGCCAATTACCAATACCGGGAAGGTAATTTTATTAAGAATTGAAGTGATATCCGGTGCATTTATTATTGTTTGTATAAGATATTTTAATGAAACAAGATCCCGGTTATATGCGGCATATTTCAGGTATATATCCGGCCACATGGTTGATATTTTCTCGGCATATAACCTGGAAAAATGCCAGGGATATACAAGTAAAAGCAAATCACTCAATTCCGCTCCTTCGTCTATAAGCTGTATTAATCCCTTTAGAATAATCTTAAGCCTGTTATTTAAATAAGCACCGGTATTCAATAATACCATATTCTCTATATACTGGGGATATTGAGAGGAAAACCATAAAGCCAACATACCGCCTGATGAGTGTCCTATTAATGTTACATGTTCAATGTTTTCCTGTTTTATAATCAATAGTATATCGTTCACAATATCGAAAAAATCGAATTGTTTTCCGGATTTATTAATGGAATCACCGCATCCCCTGTAATCAATAAATACCATTTTATAATTTTCATGAAAATATAATTCGGATTGCTGTTTTGTCCAGGCAGAATGATCGTGATACAAACCATTAAGAAACAATAAACAATGATCCGATATCTGATTGCCACTCAAAAAATAGCGTATTTTATGTTCATCATCTTCATAATACTTTATTAAAACTTTCTTCTTCATATCAAACTCCGTATAATTTCAGATGTTGTTCGATTGATTTATTGATTATGTCCGATCTTTCAATATGCATGGCATGCCCCGTTTCCTTAACTGCCAGATGAATACAGTTCGGCATTTTTGAAACGATCTCATTCTGGTATTGAATGGGAAACAAAACATCATTAAGGCTTCCCAGTATGAGTGTTGGTGTTGAAATATCTTTTATTATGCTTTTAAGATCAGGACGATTGTCCGTTGCATTAAGCAACAATTTAAAGGATTTAATATCCTTATTATATTCACTGTAACCTTTTACTATATCGGTTTCTATCCCATTCATTTTTTCCAAATACACATCAGAATAGATCCAGGGATATAATAAAGGTAATATGTATTCGAGCCGGATTCCCTTACTCAATAAATTAAAAATCCCCTGACCAGGTTGTCTTACATGCCAGTCCACCTTTAATGTAGTACCAATAAGATTTAACGATGCGATATAATCATTGTATCTATAGGCAAACCATAGTGCTATTACACCCCCGACACAATACGCAATAATGGAAATCTTCCTTACCTTCTCGAGCTTCAGAATCGATACTATATCACAGCATATGTCATCGAACCGGTATCTGTTGTATGATTTTTCAATAGAATTTCCCAATCCCCGGTAATCAAAAAATATCTGTTTATAATTCCTGTAAAAATATGGGTATCGCCCCTGTTTGCGCCAGCTCCCATATGAATTATAAACACCATTTAAGAATAGCAAGCCTTTATCCGAATCCGGGCAACCGCCGATCGAATACGATAATTTTCTTTCATTATTTACCAGATATTTTTGTATAATTCTGCCTTTCATATCATCCTACCAATCAATAAATTCTGTTGTCATACGTTTTTTCATTATTGCTTCGAAATCCTGCACCACTGTTTTATAATCGAGGTTTGGTTTTTTCCTCACAGTAAATTCATTGGCATATACAATTATCCTGTTTTTTTCATCCAATCCCCAGAAATCAGCACTCAGATCCTCTCCTTTGCTTTCCCTGTATTTAATGATGACTTTGCAATTTTTCTCTGGTGGCTGCATATTACACACAAAAAGTTTTTTGCAGTCAAATGGCAGACGGGCAACACCATCTTTTAACCAACCAAAAAAGGCCAGGTATTGTATACAGGCATCATACCCCATTGGTGAAATGATGAATGATGATTCCATATTCCTTATATAACCTTTTTCCAGGTTACGGCAATTATATTCACCGATCATGGTTGATTTTTTTTCATCAAGTGCACAACGGCCTGTTTTACTGTGAAACAATGTCTTAAGATTAGGCAGGAAATGCTCACTATAAATGTCCTTATTGGGTACGAAGTGATAATAATTAAAATTTAAATTTTCAATACCCGGGTATTTTATTTCTGGGAATTGATTTGAAAAAGCAATACAGCATGATGCATTCAGACATCGGCCAAGAATCATGCCGGAATTATTTGTCCTTTTTGTGATCATTTCCAGTTCGATTTTATAAGAGTTATTTCCAGGATGTACTTTGCATAAAACAATCTCGATTTCCAGTATTAAATGGAAAGCAATTTTAAGTGGTCTTTTCATAGAAAGGTTTTCTAATCCAATTAAAGCAAAATCATTTTTTAAATAATGTTTTCTGATCCAGAAAGCAACTTCAAGGAATATTTCCATAATCATAGAAGCTGGAACTGTTGGCATATCACCTATAATATGATCATTCACATAAAGATGCTGTCTTGCATCAATAACAATATTGAATGCAATACTTTTTTTATTATTACTCCTTGTAGTGCAATCTTTTAAATGAGGATACATATCAAATCCCGGGAATGGAGAAGATTCAGGATGATTTAAATGATTTCTATACATTTTTCACCTCTCAAATTCTTATTTTTAAAATAGCAGTCTATTTCCTTGCGTTGAAATGCCAGATACATACCTTTCTGAAGTGTTATATTTTCAATAAATCCAACAATGCAGCCGGAATCATCTTTTATATAAACAGAAATTTCCGCCTCGTTTTCAGAATCACGAATTAATCTGGTGTGGCATTCATATTTTCTCCCTGAATCAAAAGGAAATTTAAAGCAACCATTCTTAATTCTCACCGGTAATTTTTTATAAATAGTTTCATTATCACCGGATGCTGAAATCACACTTAAAAGTGTAGAGGACTGTAAAATACTGTCAAAACCTCTTGGCGACAGGATGAATTGCAGTCCCGGTCTTACAGAAAAATAATTATCTTCCTTGCCAATATGAAATTCTGAAACAAGTGAATTTTTATTACAATTGATTTCAAATTTACCTGTTAGAGTACGGAACAGAGGGCCATGTGTCCTGGAAAAATATTCATAATACCTGTATTTATTAATTTTAATTCCATAACCAGAATCTATCTTTGAAAATATTCCGATTTTATTATCCATATGTTTTCCCAAACATATGTCAGCCTCTGCAAAAATAGTATTTTTTCTTACAACCTTGCCCGTAAGATCAGCTTTATTCCCCCTGATCCTGACCAGGAATCGTGAAAATTCATCTGTTTTTTCAACTAATAAGGTGTTAATTGATATACTGGTTTTTCCATCTGTATCGACATTAATTGGCCTGGATATGGTAAAAGAATTAATCAGAACCGGCCATATCATTTTTTTATTCAATAATGCACATGCTTCTATCATAAGCTCGAGTGAAATTACTGCCGGGATTAAACATTTCCCGCCAAAAAAATGATCTTTCATAAAGGTCATCTCTTTTGATGAGAAGTCAAGGCAAAAGGTAAATTCTTTATCATTGGCAACTGTAATTCTATTTTGCCAATATTTTAAAAAATATGTTTCCACTATTGTAACTCTCCTGATCTGTATTAGCCATTGAATTTTGAGTAGATAATAGAAGTATTTTGACCGCCAAATCCAAAACTATTCGAAAGGACATTGTATAATTTTTTTTCCTCAACCCTATTATCAGGAATATAATAGAGATCCAATTCAGGATCCCTGTTTTCCCAGTTCCGGTTGGGATGCATTATATTATTGTTTATGCTTTTTACACATACAATGCCTTCTATGGCTGCTGCTGCCATGATCGAATGACCAATCATCGATTTTGTGGAGGAAATCGGAATGTTATATGCATAATCCTTAAATACATTTTTAATTGCCCTTGTTTCTGTTAAATCATTCATCTTTGTCGATGTACCATGTGCATTAATGTAGTCGATCTCTCCTGTATTGAGTTGTGCCATTTCCAGAGCCTGCCTGACGGCCTTACAGCATCCCTTTGCATCCGGATCCGGGTCTGTTGACCGGAAAGCATCACTGCTGTATCCATATCCCTTGATTTCTGCAAGGATACAGGCACCGCGTTTTTTTGCAAACTCAAGCTCTTCTATAATCAGAATACCGCAGCCGCTTCCCATAACAAAGCCACTCCGTTTTTCATCAAACGGACAACATGCTGATTCAGGGTTGGTACTGGTTGTCAGGGCAGCAATACGGGTGAACCCGATTAATGAATTCAGACTGTAATTATATGCCCCCCCGGTAATCGCTGCATCAATATACCCCTGCTTGATTTTCATAAAGGCTTCTCCTATAGCTGTATTACCTGATGCACAGGCTGTGGCAGAGCTGATTTGTGGACCCGTTATGCTGTAATTCCTGGAAACCAGGTGGTTAATACTGTCTGGATCATTAAAGAATGATCTTTTTCCAACCTGTATTTTTTTTAATAACGTATAAAATTTATTTTGATTAATGGTATTGTTTTCATCAACACACCGGTCCAGTAAGCGGGCATATTGATCAATATATTCTACAAGGGGCATGGGCCGGTCGGCAATAAATGCCCCGGTCCTGTCTTTCTGATCCAGTTTCAAAAGATCAAGCCCGGCATTATTCAATGCGTCATACACTGCCAGGAAAAAACTCTTAACACTTTCATCTTCCGGAATTCTTTTAAAAAGAACAGATCCTTTTTCCCGGTAGATATTGTCATTAATAATTGGCATGCTTCCTGCAATGGAAGCAATACCCCCCTGCACTTTATAATCTGTTATCCTGGAAATACCGTTTTTATTTGCCAATAAAGAATCCCACAAAACATCAACACCAAAACCAAATGGTGTAACAACACCTAAACCTGTTACCACTACTCGTTTCATTTATCTGTTCCTCCCTCTTTCATCACAATACTGCATGCGCCACCAAGGTGGTCAAATGAATTAACAAGACAAACCCGGTTATGGTTGGAAATAGCCTTTTCTTTTACATAATTTAACTCCTTTTCAAAGAACAGATCCCCTGTCCTGATCAGCGGAGCGATGAAATTATAGTTCAATTGCAATAATGCATAACATACTGCAATAGCCGGCATCCCTGCCAATGTATTCCCTGTTGCGGGCTGGCAGCCTGTAATGTATGCTTTGCTTCCGTATACGGCTTTGATTGCCGCTGCTTCTGCATAATCCATCTTTTGGTATCCCCATCCATTTGCCTGTACAAAATCCACATTTTCTGCTTTAATTTTTGCATCATCAAGGGCATCCCGCATACACTTTTCATAGTGAGGAGTGATCCTGCTCCAGGATTCTTCCTTGAAGGAAGGGATATACCTGTTGCTATAGCCGATAATTTCTCCGTAGCATTGAGCGTTAGGTCTGATTGTCGCCTGCTCATTTTCCAGTACTAACACAGCGCCTCCTTCACTTAACAGACATCCATTGCCTGTTACACTAAAGGCAGCAGAACCGGTATAGTTACCTGACAACCAGCCATAATTTTCATTCCTTATATAAAAATCAGGATAAATCTCACCTTCTGCCCCACCGCAAAACACCCTTTCTGAACGGCCATGCTTAATCTGTAAATAACCTTCCCCTATTGCCAGTGCAGCGCTTACCATTCCATTCACAATTGTATTATTAAAACCCTTAATAGTGTGCTGGATGGATATTTGCCCACTGGTTGTATTTGGCAGCCGTGCCAGGATCCATAACGGGGGAAGATTCCTGTATCCATAATCGCCGAGTTTGGTATAATCAATCGTACCATTGCTTCTTAAACATGGAATAACAGCTTCACATAACGGCAATATACTATCCATCACCCCTCCGGCAAAGAGCATAGCATCATCTTCGCTTTGATTGATTATATCCCTGGTAAGACCTGCATCTTTAATCGCCAATACAGCTGCAGAGCATCCAAGGATGTTCTGCCGATTCATTATTTTAAGTGCTTTTTTATCAGTTATATAATCCAATGCTTTAAAACCGGGTACTGTTCCACTTACTTTCGGGAAATCAGTCCCCGGCCTGCTTTCAAATCGGATACCGCATAATCCTTCTTTTAAAGCTGTTATATGTTTTTCCAGTTCAATTCCTAATGGCGACAACACCCCCATCCCTGTAACAATTACCTTATTTTCCATTTTCCATTTTTCCTTTATTTTGATATATGTTTATAAATTCATCCATATATAAGGCACAGCTCCTTGTTTCTGCACCAACTGCCCGTCGTTCGAATTGAAATATTTGGCCAAATCGACCACATTTACATTTCCCTTCAAAAACAATTCTTCCAATATCACCACTAAGTATAAAACCGGGTGATGAATTATTTAACGGGTCAAATATAGCTAAAATTCCTGATTTTCCGGATAATTCTTCTTTTTCTAGAGGATTTTCGATATTCCTTATAGAAAAATAACCCCAGGGAGGGACGTGCTTCTGCTGATATTCACATTCCATTGTAAATAAATTGGATTCCGCCATTGCAAAAATATCACGAATATTAAAATTGGAAATGTTAAATATATCAGCTAATAAACCATTAAGCTCATCTCTTGTGCATAAAGGAGAATCTCCCTTTCGTTTCCAACCGCCTATAGTAATAACCATGCTACCAGGGTCCAGGTCGAATCTTTTTCCAGGATATCTGCTTTTAATAAATTGTATAAAATCATAAATTAAAAAAGGCGCTCCAATTAGGTGACAAATTGATTTTCCTTTTTGATCCAATATTTCTTTCAGTATACGATCAAAATCGGGAGGATCCCCTGGTAGATCGATAACATAATCAAACCCACTGAAACCAACTTGCATAAAAGTAATTAATTTCATTAACCCCAATTTTGCAATATATTTAGGCGGTATTGTGAAAAACATTCCATAATCACCAATTATCGGAAAAAATTCCCTATAAAGGGAAAGAATTGAAACAGCAATCCTGTCCAGTGTTACAATATCTTTATAGCTTATGCTGGGAATCCCGCTGGTACCCGAACTTTCCACTTGTTGCCGGATATTTTCCATGGGAACAGTTAATAATAGCTTTCTCTCTGCTTCTATCTTAAAAGCATCAATTGGGATTAATGGAATTTTAATTAAATCGCCATAGTTTGTAATATCACCAGGAATAATATTATATTTATTACATATTTCACGATAATTTTTGTTTGCATTATAATGATATTCAAAGGATGCTTTTATCAGTTTAAGCCGCTTATTAATTATATCATATGAGTTTTCATAAAATATTTTTCGTTCAAATATCATATTTATTAATTGATTCAGCATCTGTGTTCTCCTTTGCCCTATTATTCTGCCTGGTATCCTACAAAATTCATTTATTAAAATTACATATGGATTAATTCCTTTTAGTGTGTGTAATTATATCCAATAAGGATTCGTTAATTGTATTTTACGGGACACCCGGTAATTGCGTTTAAGTTCTTTCCTTTCCCAACCAGTCCGGATTGTATGATTTGTTTGTATCTTGCCTTTCTTTTTTGATTTACCTTTTTTACACGTCTCTTAATTATAATGTTACGAATCTTATTGTTCGTAAAAAGAAAAAAGAAAAAAGTGGTCTTGATCAAATTAGGAAAGATAAAAAGCTTATTTTGTATATAATATAAAAAATCTTCGCGTAACATCATGCCAAGGGATGCAATACGGTTTCTCAACATAGCATCAAGCGCCAGATGAGAATAGCACGGCAGTATTTCCCACTTCTCTGCCATGGCAGAATCTAATTCATTAACATACTGATGAATCGTCTCTGCAATGTTTGTCATATTATTTTCATCCAGGCCCAGGTGCGCTATTGTTTTTACTCCAATTCTGGAAAAAAAATCATTAACATAACATGCAACATCATTTCCTATGATACCGCCTCCGGTTATGACAACAAATCCATACTTGGGATTTAAAAAAGGACGATGAAACAAACCATAAGCTCTTTCCATTAATGTTTTTAAATATACATCGACAAAACCGGAGGAGCTGTGTCCGATGCAAATGATTCCATCAGATGCTTCCATTTTCCGTATTATCTCATTAAACCTGTCTTTTTTCTGGAACCGGCATCCGTGACCAATAATGGAATTGCATACAAGACAACCGGTACAAGTGCTAATTTTGTATTCTTCTATTTCAATCAGTTCTACTTTGTTTATTGAATAATTTCTTACAATCTCCACTATAGATAACGCTTCTGCATCTTTAGTGATTTTATTCCCGGTTATCACCAGTATGGATTTATTATTTCTCTTTTCCACTTTAGCTTTATTTAATTTAAAATAATTTCCGAAATGAACGGGAGAAATATAACGACGGTATGTGTCCGGGTATTTGGGGGTTGGTAAAAAATTTATTTCTATTGCATGATTTATTTTTTTAGCCAGTACTTGACAAGCTGTTTCAGTATTTTTTTCATTCAAATAACCCAATTGGGGGTTAGCTTCGGCTGAGATTTCTCCAACATAACTGAATCCCAGATTTTCACTAACCAACCTGATTTTATCAAGTGCATAATTATCAAAGATATTAATTGATGTTACTATAGAAGCTGCGCTTTTATTCTTAAAATAATATTGCTGGGCTATTAATTTATCCAATAAATACTGTAACTTGACAGGAACATATCCCAGGTATACACCAAAAGTCCATACAATGACATCAGTAGTTTTTATTTTCTCCAAAATACTTTGGAATGCCGGTTCCGCCTCATCAGCTTGTGGGGTAAGATGCACTGTATTATTATTAGAACTGTCATTAACATTAATAAATTCATAATCATAATTAAGAAACAGTGATAGGTACATTGCAACACCCAGACTACTGCTCCTGTTGCCCCTTGGACTTCCATTTATAAAAAGTATTTTTTTCAATTCAAACTCCTTTTATTAGCTGATTATATTTGCATTAATTAATTTCTTAGCTTTTTTTTCATTCAATTTATAGGTTGTAAATTCCACAATATTTTTTACTTTTAATGGAATCCGTGCAGTATTTTCCACATTCTGCCTGATCTCATTTATCATCTTTTCTTTCATATGCGGGTATTCATTTCCAAGCTGCTCCAGGAATGTATCTTTGAATTCATTTTTTATTCTGCCGGCTTCATCTATATATTTGCTTGCCGGAAAATAGGGCGGGAAAATGTCCTTGGGGTTTACTTTACCAATTTGAAAATCCTTTTCCAACCTGAAACAAATATCAATAAAGTCAATGGATTCTGCTGCAAGATCATTAACAATATCCGATTCAGGTGTGATTTCGATTTCTTCATTATCCAGTCCAAGTACATCGGCTAATAATGTTTTTACCTTTTCTTCAATAACCATAAATACCTCCATATATCTTTTAATGTTTATTATTTACCGGCACTGATCCTGCCGGCATATCATTTCTTTGAATTTCATTACCCGTAATTTCTGACCCATTCACAATCCAGGAATTCTGTGCACAGGATTATTTCCACCTTCTCCAGGAATTCCCTATCATTTGCTTTTCTGTTTATTACATAAAGCTTTATTGATGATCATTCTTTATTAAGAGGGGGAAATTGAAGTCTTTTATAGTCGTGCAAAAAGCTGTTTTATCACAACTTTATGCTATTAACTCCCCCTGCTTATTTTTCCATAAAAATCTTCACTTCGTTATTCAGCTCCAGGCTGAATACTCTTATTTGTATTTTACTGTAGGGGTGTGAGTTTAGAAATGAAAAAAACATTATTATTCGTTAATACAAATATCTATTACCGGGATACCTGAATTTTCATGTTAAAAAAACAAGCCGCCATTATCCTGTAATGGCGGCCTGTCTTTAAAAGATAAAGTTATTCCTTATTGCAAATTTGTCCTGATAATGATAAGCTCATAATTTGTATGCCTGCCTGGAATATATATGTATCCGCCTTCAAAAGCGACTCCACCGGCTTTCCCGGGTATTGAAATACAACCGGCTTCCACAACATCATCAGGATTGGAAATATTAATTATCTCAATTGCTCCTGAGGATGCAAAAACATACGGGAAATTTACTACCAGACCATTTCCTTTAACATTGCTGCCAAGAACAAGGCCATCGGCTACCAGGGGATGTAACGAATCGGTGATGTCTATTATCCGGAACAGGTTGTTTTCCTGGACAAGATAAAGATAATTTCCTTCCAGGTCAAATCCATTCATGACAGCATCATAATCAACATCAAGGTAGGTATCCAGTAAATTTACAACTTCCAATGATCCGGCAGTTACTATCTTGATTTCAGGCGAAATATTGTTTCCCAGTACTATATTTGTATCTTTTACAACAAGATTCATCGCACCCCAGATATTAATGTCAGGAGTCACCGCGGGTGTACTGGTCGGATAGGGTGTGGGTGTCGGTTCAGTTGGTGGTATTGGTGTTTCCGTCGGGAAAGGTGAAGGTCTCGGCTGTCCGGCAGTTGAATCTGTTTCTACAGGGGACAGGGGATTGGAAATATCAATAACAGTAATGCCCGCTACCTGTTCTGCTACATAGGCATTATTGCCGTCTATATACACATCCACAGCAGTATCATGGGTGGGAAGACTGGCTTTCAGAACAGGAGTTCCCGGATTTGATATATCGACAACTTTGAATCCGCCGGTCCCGTCTGCAATATAAATATAATTACCTTTTATCTGAAGATTATAGGGATTAACCAGGGAAAGGGAACCGGAAAGAACCGGATGTATTCCCCATGAGAAAAGCATAATGACCGGAAAGAACGATAGCATCTATTCTAAGGTTAATCGGAATGGTGTCAACCTGGACAGGATTCCCCCGATTTGATACATCGAATACAACCAGCATGTCATCGTTTACATTTACCATATAGGCATAAGACCCATAAACAACAATACCGGTTGCTCTGAATAACTCGACCCCATCTATAACCACTGGATTATCAGGTTGTGTTATATCCACCAAAAAAACCTCGTCAGTACAACCAATATAAAAATAATTGCCATTTTTAACCATTGAATACATCGGGGGCATGGTAATTGATGTTACTACTGAAGGAGAAGAGGGATTTGATATATTGAGAACAACGAGGTTTTTATAATCAGAGGGGAAACATGAAACATAGGCATAATTATTATCAATAACAATAATATGCTCCTCACCCGGATTATCCCCGGGAATCTCACAAAAACCTGAAAAAACAGGATTCCCGGGTTGTGATACATCAAATACTTTAAAACTTACTTCACTGGTCATATAGAGATAATTGCCGGAAAGAACACTATTACGCCAGTTGTCCCGGTTTCCCATTTCCAGGGGCAACATTCCTGTCATTTCCACGAAAAAGGGTGCTATAGACGTGGGATCCTGCCTTGGTGTGACATCCGGGAAAGGGGTAAATCCCAGCGGGTCCGGCGTGGGAGGTGTTGTCGGGACAGGCGTGGCCCCGGGAAATTCAGTAATTAATCCCACATAATATTGGGCAGTCAACAAGGCATCCACTATATCGATGGAACCATCATTATTGGGGTCACCAATAAGACCATACATACCGGTAACAGAGAAAAAGAAAAAGACGGTGACATTAAGAAGCAAAAAAACAGCTTTTTTCATTTTATTCCTCCTTAACTTATAAAAATTTTTATTTTCCTGTTTTGATTATATCATAAAATATAACTATTGTGTTGTCATCTACCCGGGTAGGAATAGACATTTTTTACTAATTCTTCTGTTACTTTATTACTTTTCTAGCATTAATAGTGCAATTCCCCATACCCCCGAATTTTTCTGTAAGATGGCCTTCAGCCGGGTCAGTGCCAGGGAGGTATTTCAGATCCACAAAGGGCATGCTTACAGGGCAATGTTCATCTTTTTCTCCATACTGACATTGTTAATACCAAACACTTCTCTCGAATTTCGTGGTTAATATAAAAAAAATTAATCACAAAATTTCCACGGAGACATAAGGCGCTGAATAAGCTTCTTTAAAAAGGCAATTAACCCGCATTTCTCATAAGAACCTGCATTTTAATTATAGGTTAAAACTAACTTATTATAAGATAACAATTTAATAAAAATGGCGGGTTTTAGCGCATTTCTCATTTTTACAATGTGTTATTGAATCTCTATAAATAATAAATAATTATTTATATGGAAACAAGATAATAGTAATTTCCAACCGTTGGTGAGAAATGCGCATTAATCAACAGGAACTAATTAAATAAACCAGAGAAGTTATTCCACCTTACTAATTAATAGAATACAACAGAAGTTAAATCATGATTTCACTTGTATCTAAAATTATTTACTTTGTTTAAGCTATACCGACGAGTTCACACATTTAATTACGACAAGAAAAGTAATGCGATGATTTTTGCAGGAGTGAAATCATGGAACGATAATATTGCTGTTTTAGCATTTTTGCTTGTGATTAATATTTAAATAAATTTTTTCCAATTTTCATCATTTTTATATATTCCTTTATTTCTAATTCAAGCAAGGAAAAAGCATGTAATGATTTCAGTGGAGTAAAATCGGATATAAATTCTGAAACACGGGAAGCGTGTTTATATGACGAGAATTGCTTTAACCTGCGGCCTTTAAGTCCACATACTTTTTTAAGCAAATTATATAAAATTTCTTTTGGATCAGGTAGTAATTCAAGTTTATTGATCTTGGGCAATTCTATTTTTTCTTTACTATTAGGATTACCTGACGCTCTTTTAATTGCAGCTTCATCGATGAGTAACCATGTTTCAGTCATTTTAACAGGGATAACACTTATATATGGCGGTGGATTAAGTTGTTTCTTTACCTGTTGAGTAGCTATATTTATTTCACCTACGCGGTGTTCTCTTGATTTTTTTTCCGCATCCCTGTGAATAAATAAAATATCGCATGGATATAATTCATAGCTTTTAATTATTTTATCTGCAAGATCTTTTAAAGGTCTGTAGATATGTCTTAAATCAGCCCATACAGGTTGAATAGTATATGCTAAACCGCATTCTCTTAAAAGCCAATTAATGATTGGAATTAATGCTTTATCAGAACTACCATCTGCTATAAGAGTATAATATAATTCATTCATTGTTAATATCAAAATCAGTTAAATAAGGCTGAAAATCATCGCGGTCAACAATTCTCTGGCTTTTTCTTAATAGTTTGTCCTTTTCCTGTTTACTTTCATTTCGACGTACAAAGTTCAGATATGAAAGGAGTTTACCTCTGCGGACAGGCTTAACATCATGGTCTGCCATTTTAGATCGCCATGTATCTGGAAGGAAACTAAATTGTACTCCTTTTGAGAGGTTCCCATCACTTATTACCTCCTTTAACTCGGCAACCAGAAGACTATCATCCGGGACTTGAGTAACTACAGCAGGAGAATGTGTATTTACAATGACCTGTCTTAAAGGATTATCCGGCCCTATCTCTAATTCCGTATCACATGCTATATCCTGAAGAATCTCAAGAATTGCTGGAATTCGCTGTGGATGTATTCCGTTTTCCGGTTCCTCCATGCAAATTACACCATTAGTTTTTGGATCCAGGGATATCACTGTAAGTGCTAAAAATCGGAGAGTTCCATCAGATAATGACCGAGCTGGGTAAATTGTTCCATTTTTATCTGTTATTCGCAGAGTGAGTAAATCCCGTGTTTTATCTTCATCAATTTGGATTTCATATACATCATCAATCAAAGCAGAGAGCCTGTCCGCAACCTGGTCATATATGCCTGCAAGATTCTCTTCTGATGTCTGATTTTTAATATTATAATTTCTTGCTAAAAAATATAATGTTGCAGGTAGGTGAGAACCATCAGCCAGTAAACCCGGTTTAATTGTGAACCTGTCCGACTCTCTCAGAGATCTTGGTTCCAGTTGGAGGAGCATCCATGATTGCATTTCCCTCCGTACAATAAGGGCAGTAGGACTTTCAATTTCTTTTGCAGTAGATAAAACAGTTCGCGGCATATCTCTTGCTCTTAATTTTTTCGCACTACCTTTTACTCCAGCATCCTGATGAAGCCGTATTCTTCTCTCATTACCTTCATTTGTCGTAGAAATAAAAGGTCTTCTTCTTGATCCCTTAAGCACAGATTTCCGCCATGATGTGGGTTTATGACGAAATTGAATAATTTTTGGGGCCTCACCTAATGGAATAGGTTCAAGTTCTTCCTTTAGAATCTCCAGAGAGCTTGGTGATGGTAATGTTGAATCTTCTTTATATCCGATTTCTAATTTGTACATGACAAATGTGGTTGTGGCCTTTGCTTTTCTACCAAGGTCATCAATTCCTTCAGAAGGAATTATCAACTCAATTTCAAAAGACATTTTCTTAGCATAGGTATTGCCGGAACGATAAAACAATGTACGAATATCACCTGTTTTGTTTTCATCTGCCCGTATTGATAATGCAGCATCAAGTAGAGTTTTATCTGCCAGATAACTTAAGAATCGAATTGCATCAAAAAGGTTAGACTTTCCTACCGCATTTGGACCTGCAATACAGGTAAACGGACCAAACCTCACATCCACATCCACCAGGTTTTTAAATCCTTTAATCTTTAATCGTGTAATCATAATATCTTGTAAAGAATACATTAATTATAAATATTAAGTCAAACATACTTTTATATAATTTCTCTATAACCTTTTATTTCTATACAAAATTTTTAATAAAACAATATAGAATCCCCTGTCCGTTAGCATAATCGTGGAAAAAAAGATTAAAGCCTGCTGTGAACTGGTTTTGTTACATTTTTAATGCAACATTTGGGTTAATATAGATATAGGGATTCTTTTTTATATTAATATTGAAATAGATACTCACCGTTAAAACTTTATATTTTTTGGTTGAAAGTCAACAGGGGGTAATTGTTAAATCTGTGCCAGGCTTCCTGAAGCCAATCTGTGCAGGCTTGCTCAAGCTAAATCTGTGGTCTGGCGTCCCTGAATGTATCTGTTGTTCCTTCTTCTTTTTTTTCGATGAGGAATCTCCGGGCGATTGTTAAAACAGGTTTTTTTAAACCACGGCTGTTATGATAAAAGCAAGGAGGTTACCTGTCAAGATACGAAAGCACGGCAGTTTTAATCGAACCGAATGCAAACTCCAATTTTTCTATAGATTCAGGATCGACAAGAAGTATTTCCTGGACCTCGTCCTTATTCCATTTTTCCGGCAAATCGGTTATTGTCAATTCAAAGACAAGATCGCATGTGGGATAAACAATACCTTTGTATTCGTAGATGTTGGGAAATGATGCAAAATAGCGGAATGAGCACACCTCTACCCCCAGTTCTTCAAGTATTTCACGTTTTACTGCATCTTCCGAAGACTCACCAGGGTCAACGAATCCGCCGGGAAGATCCACTTTCCCTTTGCCCGGGTCCCTTGCTCTCCGGATTAAAAGTATTTTTTTATTATGGGAAATGATTCCTGCAACAGCCGGTGCAGGATTATGAAAATAGGTATAATCGCATGTACGACAATGATATTCTTTTACCCCGTCATATTCGAGATTACCGGATTTACATGCAGGACAGTATAAAAAAATCATACTTATTACCGCTTTCATTATAAAGGATTTTATAATTCAGTACAAGATACCCTTATAAAGAGCCAGCAATTCTAACTATGAAACCACAGATTTCACCAATTTCGCAGATTAAGAATAATTTTAGCTAATTTCACAGATTTTCCTTAAATAATCGGTGTAATTCGTCAAGATCTGGGAAATCTGTATTAAAATTCTCTTTTTATACCTTGAATACAGCCATTTTCCAATCAAATTTAGAATAGCTGATAAACAGCGTTGGCTACGCACCCACAACCCAAAGCAAGTAATGCAGGAAATACTCTATGACCTGTAATATATCACCCCTGGGAAGGATCCGGCGATAATAGTATACAGTGGCAGAATTTAATTAATATTTATAATGGTATCGGAGATAAACTTCAAGAAATCATAAGCAGGGAAGACCGGATTCATGTTTATTCTTTTTCAACACCAGGGAAAGCCATGGCGAAGCATCCAGAATTATTGCCAAACTCCGAAATACCCGGACCCGGCGTCACGAATTTGTCTATTATATCCAGCGGGCTTATGAATTGCTTTTTACCCTGGCCTTCGTAGGGCTGGATACAAACAAAAAGAATTGGGCCAGATGAGCCTTGTGATAAGGACAATATCTTCACCCCAATAGCAAAAAAGCTGCCAGAATTTAATTGGGCATCTTAAGGAACCGGGATTTTCGTTTGTAAACCTGTGAAAAAAAACCAGATGCTGGGGTTTTGCTCTGCCTGCTTTTCCATACAATCACGGGAGTTTAACATAAAAAACAGGTAGCTTCCCGGGGATTCGGCCTGCCCTGTGCATTGGGCGGATGAAAAGCAAACGATCGACGGTTTCAGCGCTTCGGGGGCGTTTCACCAGGCAGGCAACCTTTCACGTTTTCCCGAGCAGACGCGAAATGAAATTCTCGACCACCAGGGGATCGGTCTAAGGATTGTCAGGAATATAATAGGGGCTGGTCATAGTGGATTCTTTATTTTTTTCTCAAACCGCCTTGCAGCTTATTGGAAAAAAATCTATCATTCAAATAAGGACAGGAAAACCTGTATCCGGCACTATCTTGTTTTAAAAAAGTGCAGTAACCGGCTTTACCAAGGAGACAGCGGGAAGTATATGCACACATGCAGTTATTGCGGTATTGAATATGATCCATCTGAGGTTATGTGCCCTGCATGCGGACACAAGACCGGAAAAACCGCTCTTCCGGAAAAAGAGAAAAAGGAATCAGATGAACTCTCTATAAAAGAAGAAAAAGGGGGCAAAAAAGAGGAAATCAAAATTCCTGTAAAAACGCCGGATGATTCTGGGAAAAAGGAAGAAAAGAAAAAGGCTTTTTATGAAAAGGCTCTTTTACGGCTGGAAAAATCGCTTTCAAAAAAAAAGGAAAAGAAAGAACCGGCCACACCGGGAAAAAGCAGATCAAAAGAACCGGTCTCTTTTCTGTTAAAATTCTTCTATTTTTCAAGGATTTCCTACATCATATGGTTTTTTATCGGATTCACCGGCCTTACCTTTGCATCAGGTTATACTTTTGCAGGCTGGTTTGAAAAAATCTTTACCCTCCTGTTTACTTCCAATATCCAGGCAGAAGCAGAGCTTTTAAATGTTCATCACCGGTTTAATAATCTCATCCCTTCAGGATTTCCTCCCGGATCTTTTTTTATTCTTAATGCGGACGTACTCCTCCTGGTTCCTGTTCTTTCATGTATCATCCCTCTTGTATTATGGCTGGTTAAGAACAAATCCGCCGGAGTTCCGGCTGCGGGAAACAGTAATATCTTTACGGGTTTAGGTATTTCCCTTATTTTGTCTGTTATAATTCTTATCATTCTGCGGTCTGTATCATTTCAATACACGATTTTTGATATTCTGCTGGCTGTCGTATTCTTTGCACCGATCCTGGATATGGGAATTCTTATTTATGCATTTAAACCGGAAGGATTCCGGTTAAATCAGACAATTATTGTCCTGCTTTATAATACAGGGATTCCCATTCTGTTTATTGTTATCAGTATGGCGTATGATTTTATATCAATCTTTATATAATTTTAATAAAAGGAGGTCTTTATGCCGGTACGACAACAAAGAGAGTCCACCCCCAGGATCCGGGGGGTTGCAGATATTGTCATTTGCCTGGATTGCACAGGTTCAATGGGTCCATGTATTAATGGGGTAAAGAACAATCTTAAAGCGTTTGTGGATAATCTTCTTACAGAAAATACGAATAATCCCCTGGAGTGGAAGGCGATGGCAGTGGGGTACAGGGATATCGACGATAAAAAAGCCCCGGCGTTCGAGGGATTCCAGAATACGTTTACCGATAATCAGGGTATTTTAAAGGATCAGATTGATGCATTTGATGCGATTGGCGGCGGCGATGAACCGGAAAGCCTGCTGGATGCCCTGTACAGGATTGCCCATGAACTATGCTGGCCTCACGAGATCGGGAAAGCCCACCGGATCGTTGTTGTATTTACAGACGCTACATGTAAGGAGGAAATGAATCAATCGACCGTATCCGGGGACAGGAGCTACAACAAGATTATTGATGTGTATTCCAGCGGGCATTTTAAACTCTTTCTTTATGCTATTAATTTTCACATTTACAAGACTATCTGTGAAAAGATACCGAAATCCGTTTTTTTCCCCCAGGGGGAAACTTACAAGGAGGTTATTGCCAATCTTACAAAAACAGGTTTCGAAAAGGTCATGGCCCAGCTCGGGAAGAGTGTAAGCGGTGCAAGTGATATTCTTACAGAAGAGGTCCTTGACGCAGGAACCGGCGGTGTGCCGGCAGATGACCTTTCATAAAAATGAAGAAGGCTTAAGCTATGGGAATAGATTTCAAGATCGGTGATACAATACACAGCTACCGGATTTCATCGAATCTGTTGAACCATGGCAATTTTGCCATGGCCTATTTTGCAGAAGATCCTGCGGGAAGAAAGCTGTTTTTAAAAGAGTACATAGAACCCACGACAGTACGGTCATGGTACAGGGGATTTATCCGTTACCAGGAAAAGATGAAAAATGTCCTCGCCGGTCTGCCCGGGGGATGTGTTGTACAGAGTATCGAATACTTTGAAAAACAGAATTTATACTTTCAGGTTTTTGAACGTATCGAAGGTGCAAGCTTAAGAAAAATGATGAAAGAATCTGTAGATAATCCGGCTGTATTCCCTGATTCCCTTCGCTGGGATTCTGCAAAACTCTTCATGTTCGCGATTTCCCGGCTACACAAACATAATATTGTACACTGTGATTTAAAACCGGAAAACGCTTTTATGGAAAAAGTACCTGGCCTGGGTATCGGGATGAGAATTAAACTCATCGACTTTGACTTTTCTTTTATTCATCATGATCCGCCCCCCTGGGTGCCCAGGGAAGTAAGCCAGGGAAAACCGGGATACCTGGGTACCCCAAACTATTTCTCGCCTGAACACCTCACCGGCAAAGATCCAACCCCGGCAAGTGATATTTTTACCTGTGGCATTATTCTCTATGAACTGCTCTGTGGTGCATACCCTCTTCCCGGGTACAAGAGTTTTAAAGAATACCTTGTCAAGTTTGTTAATAAGGATTTTTCTAAACCACATGAGCTTAACTCTGATATTCCCACGGTCCTCTCAAAGCTGATGATCCGGATGCTCGATGTAAATCCGGCAAACAGGCCTTCTGCACAGGAGGTGCACAGGGAACTCCTTTCCCCGTCCAAAGGCGGGCCTGAATTTATAAAACTTATACTCGGTACATCATCGAATTACAAGCCGGTTGAGCAGACCACTGTACTGGGACAAAGGGATTTCCGGTCTTTCGAAAATTACAAATATATCCAGACACCGCAATTCGAGATTATCAGGGAAAAGGATCCGGGAAAGTGGTTTATCCGGGGCTGTGAGAAAGTAAAGAATAATACGCGATTGAACGGGAAAGTGGTTACCGGTAAAAAAGCGGAACTTTCAGACGGTGATGTCATAAGTGTGGGGCCTTTTCAAACCACAGTCGAATTCTGACCTGTGCCGGGATGACCGTAAACAGGAAAGCGAGGTAAGGGATTTAAGATATGGAAGACTATTTCCGGTTCTCTGAAAAAAAGCAGGAACGGTTCCTTGAGCTGGTTCTTTTTGCCCACCTGGCAACAATCTACAGTGACAGCCATCTCTGTGAACAGGAAAACATCCTTACTCAAAAGGTGATCGAAGACCTTGTACGTGATGGATATAACCGGCAGGATATTGAGTCAAAAGTAAAAAAGATTGAACAGTATATCCAGGACACCATGGTGGAAAAGACAAAGGATTTTATCATGCTTTTTGAAACATCGATCAAACATGCCCTGCCCCCGGCGGAAACAGAACTTTATCACCGGCTTGCTCATGTCATTATGAAAGGCGCCTGTGTCGATGATAGTTATCAGGAACAGGAACGGAGGCTTTTTCAGCATTTCAGGCGGGCCGTTATCAGTGTGAATGATGAAGAGCAGAAAAAAATGGATTATGGGGTTTCTTTAAAAAAGAAAGAGGAAGGTATTTATGAAGATAAAAAACCCGTATCTTTTATTTCAGAAACAGAAGAAAAAAAATCTGAAGTCGCATCTATTGCTGAAATAAAAGAACGGGTAAAACTACCAGGTTATGAGTTTACCTTTGTTGATGATGTCCTGCCCGGTACACCCCCTGAACAGCATTATCATCAATATGAACAGGGAATCCCGGATGAGATTGAAACATATGAAAAGGACCAGCAAAGGGCTATTGAAATGGTCGAGCGGATATGGGGAATTCAGCGTACGAAAAATGCGAATGGTCTTAAGGTAAAGCATATCACTTCATTACCTGCTTCGTTTGTTCTGCAGGGACATATCTACCGCCTTCCTGCCTCCGGCTCAACAGAAATAATCATTGTCGGCGACCTTCACGGCTGCTACAATAACCTAAAGGCTGTTCTCTGGCAGAGCGGTTTTATCGATAAAGTGAGTTCGGGCAGGGATATCTATCTTGTCCTCCTGGGGGATTTCTTTGACCGGGGTGCCAGGACCCTGGACGGGATTATGCCCCTGGTATTGAAACTGGTCATTGAATACCCGGAGAGGGTGATCGTCCTTCGGGGGAACCATGAACACTTTGTGCTGAACAAGGAAGGGATAGTCGAGAGTGCGGTCCGTCCCTGTGAGACCATTACGTTCTGGAAGAATTATCTTTCTGAGGATTTTTTTAAAGCCTATATGAACTTTTTCGAACAACTCCCCCTAATGGCTTTTTTCTCGAATGGTATTGTCGTCGTTCACGGGGGAATCCCGCCTGCAGGTGTCCTGGAAAAAATACATCTGCTTTCCGATTTCAACAACCTGGATGACCTGGATACAAAACGGCTCCGTTATTCGGTTCTGTGGACAGACCCCGGTGAAGCGGAGGATTTCCCCATCAATTTAAAAGCGATTTTTCATGCTCCGTTCGGGAAAAAACAATTTTCACATTTTATGAACAAAATCGGGGCACGGCTTTTAGTCCGCGGACACGAGGTAATATCAACAGGGTGTGAATTCACCTATCCCGGTTCCCTTATTACCATCTTTTCTGCAGGTGGCAGGGATAATCCGCATGCATTTACCTACAATGATGTAACACCAAGGTTCTTGAGGATAACAGGGAACATGATTGAGGCAGTGAAAATTCACTGGGAATATTTTAAGGATGGGGAACCGGCATAGGGAATTCTCTTTTGTCCTGCAACATTGATACCGGCAATGCAAGAATATCGATGAATTTCTGGCACTGGAACGGCAGGAAAGAAATACCCTTCTCACCCGGTTGCGTGACCAGAATAAACTCTGGTACACGATAGAAATCACGGATGATGTACTTGAGTTTATCATCAATGATCCGGGGATGGAGGCAGGGAAGCGGGAAGGAATAAAATTTATATAACCAAAGTCCCTTATAAAGCCAGCGATTATCTCCACACAAACGATCCCGATATAAAACGCTATTATACCTGCCATTGTCCACTGGTAGGTGAAGCGATTCTTAAAGGTGATTCTATTTCCCCGGATATATGTTACTGCAGCCTGGGACATGCGAGTCATTATTTAACCGGACTGGATAAGAAACTTAAAGGAGAAGTTCTGGCAAGTGCGGTAATGGGAGATATCAGGTGCAGGTTTGTGTTCTATCTGCCGGAGGATATATAACAGGATAGTACTGTCTGCAAAAGCCGAATCTCCTGGCGGCCAACGTTTATCTATTTTGCTTAAAATCTTGTTATTTTAACAAGATTTTAAGCAAAATAGTATAGAATGTGGCAGATTGTCCGGCCATTTCTCTGTATATTTGGAAAGAAAACCGGAATTCCTGTACGGAAATTTACCCTTAAATTCCCTTGACAATTGATACATAAATAAACGAAACTTTTTTATGAAGGAGTGTCGATAAAATTCTAAAAATTAATCTCTCCGGTAAAAATAAAAATAATAAAAGTTATCATAAGGAGGTTTGGTGCAGGAGGTTGTTATGGATTTGAAAGTATATAAGTTTTATCTTTTATTTGTTATTTTCCTTTTTATACAACCGCTCTTTAACCCGGATGCAGAAGAAAAAAGCAGGATAAAGTTTCATCAGATTGATAATAAACAGGGTCTATTTGCCCCGAATATCGGGGCTATTATCCAGGATAATAAAGGTTTTATCTGGATTGGTTCATTCAATGCCGCATTATTCCGGTATGATGGGAAAAATTTTAAAGTCTATAAAAATAATCCGGATGATCCTCACAGTTTACCTGCACTCAAGATATCATGTATGTATCTGGATAAATACAATACATTGTGGATCGGTATGATAAATGGTATTGTTGCATTTAATCTGGAAAAAGAGACATTCACTCATTATACGAATAAACCAGATGATCCGTACAGTGTATCCGGCGGGGAGGTAACCAGTATCTGTGAAGATACCGGATCCCTCTGGATAGGGACATCGCAGGGGGGACTCTGCGTTTTTCATTACGATACCGGGAAATTCTCCTGCTACAACCATAATCCTGCAAATACCGATAGCGTTGCAAGTAATACAATAACGTCTCTTTGTAAAGACAAAGCCGATATGTTGTGGATCGGCACTGATGTGGGTGCGGATATGCTTAACCGGGAGACAGGGGAATTCACTCATTTTACCCACAATCCCCAGGATTCTTACAGTTTAAGCAATAATTATGTCAATTGCATTATTACGGACCGGTCAGGAAGGGTATGGATTGCCACGAACAATGGACTAAATGAATTCGATTATAATCAGAATCAATTCAGAAGATATTTCAAAGAAAAAGAGAGCGGTGAAAAAGAATGGCCGGCTGTTTCCCTTATCTATGAGGGACCGGTATCCGGGAAGCTCTGGAGTGTAATCGAAAATGAACTGTATGAATTCGACAGGGAAAAAAAGAAATTTATCTTTATTTCCAGGGCGGATTCAGAAGATCCCGGCAGTATTTCCATAAGCAGTATCTATACGATTTTTGAAGATGCTTCGGGAATACTCTGGATTGGGGGATTTGCCGGATATCTTAATACTGCAAAACTTGTAAAGAAGAATTTTATTAATTATATGAATGATCCTGATAATCCTTATAGTATAACCGGTGGTGAAGTTCATAGCATTGACAGCGATGCATCAGGTCTGATCTGGATTGCAACGGTAGGAGGCGGGATTAATGGCCTTGACAGGAAAACCGGAAAGGTTATGTACCGCTATAAACATGATCCCGCGAATCCGTCCGGTTTAATGGATGACCGGGCTTATTCGGTTTTTATCGATAGTTCGAGAACTCTCTGGGCAGGAACCTTTGGAGGGATCAACCGTCTGAATAAAAATACAAATACATTCGTCCATTACACCGAAGGAGTGAGCAATGTAAAGAATAGAAATTACCGGTTGGTATTTTGTATTTACGAAGATCATGAAGGAGATATATGGGCCGGGGGTTTAGGCGGATTATCCAGGTATGACAGGCAAAAAGATCAATTCATACCTTACAGAAACGACCCGGATAATCCAAAGAGTATGCATGATAATAACGTATTCAGTATTATACAGGATCGAAGTGGTACGTTCTGGATCGGCTCTGTCGGGGGCATGATGCCGGGATTTACCAGGTTTGATAAGCAAAAGGAAGAATTTACCCATTATCTCAATGACCCCCTGAATCCGAATAGCATCAGCACAAATATCGTTTATCATATTTATGAAGATGAAGATGAGGAAGGAATTCTCTGGCTTTCGACAAAGAAAGGACTTAACCGTTTTGATATGAAAAGCGAAAAGTTTTCCGTATTCACCGAGCATGACGGACTTGCCGGCACCCAGGTGATCGGCGTTATCGGGGGTAATGACGGGAATCTCTGGATTTCCTGCCTTGGCGGAATCTCAAAGTTTGATAAAAAAAATGGAACCTTCCGGTCATACGACGAGACGGATGGTCTTAGTGGAGATTACTTTACCCATGGAAACCTGAAAACCGGCGATGGACAACTGTTTTTAGGTGGTGGTCATGGTGTTACCGCATTTTATCCTGAAGAAATCGTTGATAATCCTTATATTCCCCCAATAGCGATAACGGAGATGATGCTTTTCAATAAAATTGTTCCAATTGGAAAGATAGAGGATGGACGAAGCATACTGGAAAAGTCGGTGACACAGACAGGTGAGATCGAGCTTTTGTACAAGGATTATGTTTTTTCATTCGAGTTTGCAGCGCTTAGCTTTGTAGATTCCCATAAAAATCAATTTGCTTACATCATGGATGGATTTGAAAAAGAATGGAATTATGCAGGAACAAGAAACTTTGTTACATATACCAATCTCGATGCGGGGAAATATACATTAAAGGTAAAGGCCTCGAATAATGACGGGGTGTGGAACGAACAAGGAATCAGTTTAAAAATAAAGGTTCTTCCGCCATTCTGGGGAACATGGTGGTTTCAGGCACTCATAATCATTCTGCTGGTAATGCTTGTCGCTGCGGTATTTATTTTTACGGTCTTTAAATTAAAAAGCAGGCATAAAGCACAAATGATAAAAAGGGAAATAGAAATTGCACGAAACATCCAGACCTCGCTTTTGCCGGATTTGAATTTAATTAATGATACGGGATATGAGTTCGAGGGAAACATGATCGTTGCCGAGCCTGTTGGCGGAGACTATTATGATGTTATTAAAGGAATAGACGGCAGACTGTGGCTTGGAATAGGCGATGTTTCCGGCCATGGTATTTCAGCAGGTCTGATAATGATGATGGCACAGGTAGCAATTCATAATCTCATCGGAAATGTTCCGGGTATTACACCGGTCGATTTACTTACACAGGTAAATAAAATAATGACTAAAAATATACGGGAAAAAATGAAGACGAATCAATATATGACAATAAATTTTCTTGTGGAAAACAACCCCGGGCATTTTTCTTTTGCCGGTGCCCATGAGACAATTCTCATTCATAAAGCAAAAACGGGCGATGTGATACAGGTGGAAACAGATGGGTTCTGGCTCGGTATTCTGGAAGATTGTGCATTGCAGATAAGCAATGGGAAAGGTGATTTTCAACTGGAAAAAAATGATACCCTTTTGTTATACACCGATGGAGTTATCGAGATCATGAATAAAAATCATGAGCAGTTTGATCTGAACAGGGTAATTGAAGTAATGAAGAATAATTGTGAAAACCCACTAAAATTGAAGAATGCCCTGAATGATGCCCATAAGGATTTTGGAGGAATACAGAAAGACGACATTGCTTTTCTTATATGCAAACGCAAATATATATATATATGAGAATAAATCACTTTTTAGATACTATTATTTTACTGCTGCTTTCCACCTTTCCCCTTGATAAAAACCGGCAAAAAATGGTATAGTATCAGGAAAATTTATGAAATAAAGGATGTGAAGGCAATGCAAAGGAAAGTCATTTTGATTTTTTTTCTTTTAGTTACAATGCTTTCTTCATTCACCTGCAAAAAACCGGTATCAAAAGATGTCCTTAAACAGACAGAGACGCTCCAAAACATAGACGGAGTCATCGGTAAATCCGAGTACAGTATGACAGTAGAGACCGAAAAAATGATGCTTTATCTTTCAAGAGACAGTAAAGAACTTACGTTCGGTCTCGGCAGCCAGACAATGGGGTGGATTGCCATCGGATTCGGCTCCATGAGTATGGACAAATCCCATATTATTATAGGGTATTCAGCCGGTGATACCATGGCTATCAAAGAACATAATGGTATGGGGCACAGACACCAGTCTGCAGAAAACCCGATACTCATCAATGCAATTATTAAAGAGAATGACGGGACTACCATATTCGAGGGTTCGGTACGTGCAGAGGAAGTGATTCAGCCGGGGCAATCCTCGATTTCCATTATCATCGCATGCGGGGCCGGGGATGACTTTGCCTCACGGCATATATTCAGAAAGAGTCTTGCCGTAATGCTTGCTGAATAACAAATCAGTATTTATCCTGGTTTTCTGAATCCGGATATTTCTTTTTTATGGCTTTTATCATTTTGAAGCTGTCAAAAAAAATATCTACCAGGGCAGGATCGAATTTTTTCCCGGACAAATCCTTTATTGTAGAAAGAACATCCTTCTCTTTCCATGCTTTTTTATACACCCTGCAGCAGCTTAATGCATCATACACATCTGCCAATGCGACTATCCGGCCGTAGATGGGGATATCTTCCCCTTTCAAGGTACGGGGTTTGCCTTCCGAATCTTTTTCCAGCGGATTTCCGGTCATTACATCTATTTTGCCCGGGTATCCTGTCCCATCCCAATTTTCATGGTGGGTGAGTGCTACCTGGTAAGCAATATCATCGAATTCAGATTGGGTATTCTGAAAAAGGCGTGCACCCCTATATGTATGCTGTTTCATGATCTCGTATTCCCTGTCCGAAAAACGGCCGGGCTTTTTTAAAATGACATCCGGGATGGCAACTTTCCCCACATCATGAAGCATTGCGGCCATTCTTAAGATGTCCCTGTTTTTATCCAGTTCGGATTTGGAGATATTTTTTTGAATGGCCCATCGTTCGTATATTTCCACTGCATAAGATGCCACTCTGTTGACATGAGGGCCGGTTTCCTTTGGATCACGGAGTTCTGCCATATTGATCATCCGGAGAAGCAGGGCCCTGGTCAGTTGGGCACGCTGGAGTATCATACTTGCAATATTTGAAAAGTGGAGAACAAGGGGCTCTGCCATGGAGTCGAAGGTTGTGATATTTCCATTATCATCCTTTGCATTGATAATCTGGAGTACCCCGATAATTTCATTTCTGTTCGTTTTTAACGGGACAGTAAGCGTCGATATGGTCTTATAATTTACCTTCTTATCATAACCCGGATCAAAATGATATGGTGCCTGCCCCGGGATCGCATACATATCCTTGATATTAAGTATTTCTCCTGTTTCTGCTACATACCCGGATACGGATTTCTTGTTTATTTCCATCTTAAAAGATTTATAAGGCAGTTTATGCCCGCTGGGGAGTTTTTTTACCAGTGTATCATTCTGTGCATGGGTAAACAGGAGATTGGTTCCTTTCCGGATATAGATTGTACCTGCATCTGCATTGGTAAACACCCGGGCTTCATAAAGGATTTTTTCCAGGAGAATATCAAGGTCCTGTAATTCATTCAACTCCGAACCAAGTCTTATTATTTCACGAAGCTTTTTTAATTCTGATTGGGTCCCCATTTTTACCTTCTTTCTATCAATCGCTATTACCCGGATAGACCTGATAAAAAATACAGTATGCCGGGTAATTTCTAATAAATCTTTGAATAAATGACAATCCCGGCATGGATAAGAGCAAGGACAAGAGTAATAATCGCAATAGTAATATGCAGCTTGACCCGGATTTTTGCCGGGAACAGGTTTGTGCGTAGGCCGAGAATAACGGTAATTACAAGACAGCTTATGGTTATAATACCTATAGGGATAATGAAATCAAATAAAGACATCTCCGGACTCCTTCCATAACAAAGGCTTAAGCCCACAACCCAAATAATGAGTTATCCAGGTTTCTTTTAATGATACTGGTCTATTTAACCTGGCGGCCAACGTTTATCTA
>JAFGQK010000091.1 GCA_016935735.1 Spirochaetales bacterium
ATCAGATCCAGAAAGGATCCGGCCAACGCAAGTGTTACGGGTTGAAAATCTTGGAATAATACCAAGATTTTCACCCATAGTAACACATAGCTCCGCAAATTATTTAATGGAAGAAAAGGGAAACCACCGATTACACGAGATTACACAGAAATAGATAGAAAAATCTGCAAAATCGGTGTAATCTGTGGTTTCATCTCTTTATTGTGGAAAATCGAAATTCCTGGACAACAAAATAGTGCATTTATAAGGAAACTATGAACCCAGGAGAAATCAGTCGAATTTGGGCTTATTAAATTTTAAATATAGAAATTATAGTAAAAAAACCGGAAAAACAGTTCTTCCTTGCTTGACTATGAAAGGAAAAAACTGTATATATGAAAAAATATTATTTATATAGGATTTGTAAAATGGGTGAACCGGTACTGGTCGCATTATTATTTGCGGACAGGGTAATAGAAGAAAAAAACCATAAAAAGGGCATAATTGGCACATTCAGCCGCTTTTATGCAGACACATTCCCTGTTCAATTTCCGCCATGGTTTATTTATGCTGCTGTAACGAACATAAGTGGAGAAAATAGTTTCTCTTTGAATCTGGTGCTGGAAAAGGCCCAGCAGGTGATCCTGCCAATTAGCGGGAAATGCCAGGTTGATAATACCCGGAGTGTTGTGGAACTTATTTTCCCTGTATTCCGGGCAATATTCCCGGAGGAAGGTATCTATGCGCTGACATTTAATATCGAAGGATTACCTATTGGCTCCCGGATTCTTGAAGTATTCAAACGCCCGGATCAGCCACCGGCAAATCCCCCGGAATAATCGATTATAATGCAAACAATCTCATATAATCAATTTCTGAATAATCTAAATCATATTCGTACACAGATAGAGGCTGCATGCAGAAAAGTATCGCGAAGCCCGGATGAAGTCCGGATTATGGCAGTAACAAAATCATTCCCGGAAGATTATGTTCATATTGCAAGAAAAGCAGGAATGACACTTTTTGGTGAAAACAGGGTTCAGGAAGCTTTAAAAAAATATAAAGACAGTGAAAGTGATATTGAGCTTCATCTTATCGGGCACCTGCAGAGAAATAAAGCAAAACCGGCAGCAGAGTTGTTCTGTTGTGTCCAGTCTATAGATAAATACGAAACTGCCCTGGTACTTGATAAATATGCAGAAGAACTGGGCAAAACTATTATACTATTCATAGAAATAAATACATCCTCTGAACAAACAAAGTTCGGTATCCGTGAAATTGATAGGTACTGGAAAATGGTGGACAGCATTCTCCTTCTAAAGAACCTGGAATTCCGGGGTCTCATGACTGTCGGGCCTTTTACAGACAATAAAGAGACAGTACGGAAGTCCTTTTCCTCATTAAGGGAATTATTCAGACAAACAAAAGACCGCTATCCGGGTCTCTCTCTTGATGTGCTTTCAATGGGGATGACTTCTGATTATGATATTGCAGTGGAAGAAGGCTCCACCATGGTGAGAATCGGTACTGCCCTGTTCGGGGAAAGGAATTACCGGTAATGTGGGGGAAAGGTTTTGTCCTGATGTGTTTTATTTTTTTGGGTTTGTCAACCGTATGTTATGGCCAGTTCTGTGATAATGGCGTGGAAAGAGATAGTGCTCCTGCCCTTTTAACAGGGTTTTTCGCAGATATCACAGCCGGACTCATCGTATGGCCGGTAACAGAGACAATAACCTGGCCAACACTTGAACCGGCACCGGAACCTACTCCAAAACCGCGGGCATTGCTGTTAGAGGGGTTGATGCCGGAGCCGACACTCAAACCGGTGACGGGCTCCGTAGTAGAAACAACGGCAGAACCAACTCCTGAACCAACAGCAGGACCGGGAGTTACATCGGGAACAGAGCCGAAACCAACTCCTGAACCATATGAAGGGGATGAATTTCCCCAGTGGATAAATGATCTGCGAAGGGCAGAGGTCATTATGGTTGGCTCTTTTCCCTTTACTATGTTCCTGGCTATCGAAATATTTGATATTTACCGCTATGTTTCGTTTGATTTTGATCCTGCATATAGTCCATGGCCTTTTAAAAGTCCCCAGGCAGTACCATATGAAAAGGACGAGAAGATAAATGTCATTATTACTGCTGTATCTTTTTCGGTTTGCATTGCGATTATTGACTATATCATTGTGAGGGTGAACAGGGGCAAAAAGCCGGCTATTAAACAAAAAAAATGAACTATAAAAAGCACATCGTTTCCCGGCTTCCTGAAATCGATATGCGTATTGATAAATATATTGCAGAAGAGCTCAAGCTTTTTTCAAGAAGCCAGGTAAAAACAAGAATTAAAAAGATACTCGTTAATGGAAAAGAGACCAGGCCGGGGAAAAAGGTAAATCCAAACGACATTCTTGAGATTTTTTATTCCGATCCTCCTCCTGTGGAACTGGTTCCTGAAAAGATTGATCTTTCCATTCTTTTTGAAAATGAAGAGGTGATTGTCATTAATAAATCCCGGGGTATGGTGGTTCATCCCGGATGCGGGAACCGGACCGGGACGTTAGTGAATGCACTTCTTTACTATTGTGAACAGATAAAAAATAATTTTGAAAATACCGAATTAAGACCTGGTATTGTACATCGACTGGATAAAGATACATCCGGGGTTATTATTATTGCAAAGAATCTGAAAAGCCATGGATTCTTATCCAGGCAGTTTGCAAAATCCAGGGTAAAGAAAATCTATCTTGCTGTGGTAAGAGGGGAACCTCCTGAACAGTTCGGTATTATCGACACTCATATAATGAGGGATACCCATGACAGAAAAAAATTTAAAACAGGTGAAGCAGGGGGGAAAAGGGCAATTACCTTTTATAAGCTTATAAAATCCGGGAATAATTACAGTTTCCTCTTATTACGGCCAAAGACAGGAAGAACACACCAACTGCGGGTGCATTTAAAGTACATCCATTGTCCAATCGCCGGCGATCCTTTGTACAGCAGAAAAGACAAACAGTTTCCGGATACCCCATTAATGCTCCATGCATTTAAATTAAGAATTCGTTTACCCGGTCAAAAAGAGGTATCACTATTCAAGGCACCCCTTCCTGGGGATTTTAAACGTTTCATAAAACAAACCGGCCTGTCCGGTGAACATGACAGGTAATTAATAAATACCTGGATTGCTTTTCTATTTGGTTGTGAGGGCAGTTAATGTTATGCCTTAATAAATATAAAGAAAGCCCGGATTTTACTTGACATTTTGTTATCATCAGTATAGATTCATTACCATAAAAAGAATAAATACAGATAGGATAATATAGTGGATTTGGAAGAGAAAAGAAGGAATGAAAGACTCTATATAACTATAGATGTGGAGTTTGATATCAGTATACATCAGCATTGGGTAACATCATCTGTTAAAAATATCAGTGTGAATGGTATTTGTCTTCTTACAAAAGAATACCTGCCTATTGGTTCCCTTTTGTATATTAAGTTCCGTATTCCTGATGTTGATACAATGATTAATGTTACCGGCGAGGTAATCTGGCATGGTGAACATTCTCTTAGTGACGATAAGTATTATGAAAATGGTATTAAATTCATTGAAATTAAAAGCAGCTATAAAGAGTTGATCGGTAAGTTTATAGAGGGAATAACTTTTGAAAAGAGAGAATGAAGAATTCCTTTATTTATAATTTGATATAATACGATGATTGTATTATACTCTGGTTGTGATAGTTAATAAGAATATACATATTTGTTTAGTCGGAGGATGACAGTGAGAGAAAGACGAAAATATACAAGAAAATTGATAAAACTCGATGTTGTATATGATATGAGTACGGATCAAAGATGGTCTGAATCCACGGCCAGGGATATTGGTGCAGGGGGTATATGTCTTATAACAAAAGATGCGATTTCCATTGGAAAATCCTTTGATTTGAAATTTTTCATACCGGATATGGATAAACCTATTAAGGTAATCGGAAAAGTAATGTGGAATGAAAAAGCAGGTGATGAAACAGAAAATCAATATTATAATGGGATTGAATTTATTAAGATTCATTCAGATGATAAAGAATTAATTATGAAGTTTGTAGAAAGTGCGACTTTTGAACGAAGGTAAAAGGATTGCAGCATATACTTGACTTTCAGTGAAAAAAGCGATACATTTATGTAAGATTTGACATATAATTCCCGGTTGTGTAATGGTAGCACTCAAGATTCTGGTTCTTGTTGTGGGGGTTCGAGTCCTCCCCGGGAAGTAGTTTTGTTGGCCCCTTCGTCTATCGGCCAGGACAGGAGATTCTCATTCTTCAAAGAGGGGTTCGATTCCCCTAGGGGCTAATCAGCACAGGTTTTTATCCAGTGCTTTTACTTCTTCTTCTTGCCCGGTAATTGTCCTGTATAATATGATTCCCTTATTTCCGCAATCTCCTCTGGAAGAAGGGATCTTTCTTTAAATAAGAAAGAGAGCGGTATTTTTTGCCCGGCAGTCAGTGGTAATGTCATCTGTCTCCCATATCGTACGAACGTTATTTCCAGGATCTGGCCGGGGTTTACCTTATCGAGATCGGAAATTCCGGCAAAGGGGATGTTGTTCACCAGCCGTATTTCATCATATTTCTGGAATCCTGCTTTTTCCGCACATGATCCGGGAATAATATTGATGATTCTGGTTTTATTGAGTGTCATGCCGAAATCAGGAACAGGCAGGCTTTCGTTATTCTCCAGGATAAAGCCGCATAAGGAGGCACACTCCGAATAGGGGAGGGGACAGGTACCCCGGATACATCTTTCAAAGAAATGGTGAAGCGGCTTTCCTGCTGTTTTCTCACATTCCGAATAAAAATCCTTATCTGTATATCCCTTTCCTTTTTTATAGAAGGAATGGTACATTTCCTTAAAAACATCTTCCAGCCCTTTTTTCCCGGATGTGAGTCCCCGTATTTTCAAATCAAGGAGTAATCCCACTACCGCTCCCTTGTTATAATAACTTATCTTTGTATTCATGCTGTTTGTATCTTCATCACTTATCCTGTCAAACCATGTTAAAAAAGAAGCCTCCTCCAGGGTCATCGTGTTCTTTCCCGGTTTTACTTCGTAAGCAGTAATATAATGAGAAAAGTTTTTCCGGAAATCCTCCCTGGTGATAATTCCTGCCCTTAGTTGAAGAATATTCTGAAAATACCTGGTAAGCCCTTCCACAATCCAGAGGGATCGCGTATATAGTTCTTCTTCCAGGTGATACGATAAAAATTCATATGGCCTGATGCATTTGATATTCCACACATGCCAGAGTTCATGTGCAGCAAGGGCAGTAAGTTTATTCACATGATTTTCACCGGAAAGGGGGCTTGCATCTGTTATACAGGAGGAATGAAAGTGTTCCATCCCATCGTATTGTCCGGGTGTAAAACCGGTATAAAAAATGAACAGGTAATGAGAAAAGGGGAGTTCCCCGAATATCTCGCCCGCCGCATCACATAATGCCTTGCAGTTTAAAGCGAGTCTTTTTTCATACGCTGTTCCAGATACCGGCGATTGAAAACAGACATGTACCGGTTTTCCAGAACTGGTACATGTATATGTTCTTATATCTCCAATAGAAAGAGGAGAATCGATCAGGTGATCATAGGTATCTGCATAATACATACACTTCCCGGTCTCCGGAAGACTCGTTGCAATAGTCCAGTTTTTCCCCCCCGGCAGGTGAACAGCAAGGGTAACCGGGATATTCCTTGCCAGGACAGGATACATAAACACAGATGCACCATTGATAAGCGCTCCTTCGGACGAAAGGTGGCTGAATGTACCTGAAGCATAGTTTGCATATACTTTGTAGGTCAGTCGGAGAGTACCCCTGCCATACCCGGAAATTCTCCAGGTTTGTTTGTCCAGTCTGGTTAATAACAATGTTTTTGTGTTTTCGGAAAAGACCTCTATATGATGGATATGTTTTGCAAAATCATAAATAATATAACGTCCCGGGGACCATGCAGGCATTGCCATATCTATATAGTCTCCTTGTGGTTTTTCGATTGTTATACTGATGTGAAAGTAATGGGTATGCGGCCCGGGCATTCGCAGTTCATAAATTAATCCGGAAGGATAAGCCTTTTTACCAGTCCCGGGGGATGTCATGCATCCGCCTGAAAGGATCAGAATGGTATTCAGGAGAACTATAAAGAAAAAGCTTCCTTTTTTTATTTGATTTCTTTTCATGCAGGTAATTGTACAGGAATTTCAGTGTTTATAAAAGAAAGTAAAAAAAAGGATACACATTTTTTATGCTTTTTTCCGTGCACGGATAAAGACAACCGTATATTTCCATTCCTTTTCCGTTCCTGCCAGCTCTTTAAAAAAGATAGATTTTACATAATCAAACTCTTCACTGGCAAGATACTTAAGCAGTTCGCTGCCATAATTTTCCCTTTCCTTTTCCCCGGTTGTAAACCATCGTTTTAAATCTGTTTCCCTTATACGCCGCTCTTCTGAATAAATCTTTATTTCTGCTGTTACATCCTGAAATCCGGATCCGGTTAAAAACCCCGTGATGTCTTTTTCTGTCCAGTTCACAAGTGTATTGGAGCCGGAGGTATAGAGGGATTCCTCTGCCTTTTGAATCTTTTTTAAAATTCCGGGTTTTATGACAGTTTTGTTCAGGAATTGAGAAAGCCTTGTTGCCCTGGAAGGAATGGTTTCACAAAGGGAAAGTACTCCATTTGTATCCAGGAGTGAGTAATATGTTTTGCACATTGCCGGTCTGTCCGGGGTCCTCGTGAATGTGTTTCTCCCGATTATTGCATCAAACCTCACATCCCCGGAAATCGCAGTACTTGATTGTAATGGGAGTTCATTGATATCTCCATGAATAAGAACCGGTTTTTCAAAATCCGGGAGGAGTTCTGCATAATGTGTATGGATTTTTATATTTTCTTCGTTGCCAATAAGTGCATAAACACCGCCTTCCGGTACCTTTCTTACAGCCTCCCAGAGAAGAAGCCCCCCGGTTTCATTCACCACTAAAATTCTGTCATGACGGTGTAAAGAAAAAGAGGAAAATATCTCGTCCCGGATATTTTCAAGCATTATTGATTTTGTTGATGATGCGCGTTGTAACCATTTATCACGGATTTTATCCGGTGGGGAAAAAGTGAGAACTTCCGGCTGTTCCTGCTCGATCATGAGGGCAAGCTGAGCCTCTCTTTTTTTTAAAATATCATCATGGATATTTTTTTCATATCCCGTATCACCGGGCTTATAGAAGATCCTTCCCTGGAGGGAAGCAGGAAGATACTGTTGAGCCACCCAATGGTCTCTGTATGCATGGGGATAAAGATACCCCTGTCCATGCCCGAATGCCGTACTGTCCCTGTTTGAATCCTTTAAATGGTCAGGCACATCCATATCAGCCTCGTTTTCCACCATCCCGAGGGCATCGAAAAAACCGAATACCGAATTGGACTTTGCACAGGTAGAGAGATAAAGAGTAGCGTGTGCCAGGTGAAATCTTCCCTCCGGGAGCCCGACCCGTTCAAAAGCAGAAGCCGCGGCTTCGGTTACGATAAGTGCATTCGGATCTGCCATTCCCACATCCTCACATGCAAAAATGAGCATTCTTCGGAAAATAAAGCGGGGTTCTTCGCCTGCATAGATCATTTTGGCCAGCCAGTAAAGAGCCGCATCAGGATCCGATCCTCTTAACGATTTTATAAAGGCGCTGATAGTATCAAAATGGTAATCACCTTCTTTATCATAAAGAACAGCCTTTCTCTGGATACTCTGTTCTGCGATTTCCAGGGTAATATGGATCGTCTCTCCCTCCTGCGGGGGAAAGTGATCCGGGGTTGTTTCTACTGCCAGTTCCAGCGCATTAAGAAGACTCCGGGCATCCCCATTCGCGACATGCACCAGGTGGGAAAGAGCATCATCATCAATAATAACCTTATATTTCCCATAACCCCGTTCAGGATTGGACAGGGTAAAGCGCACAATAGCAAAGAGGTTTTTGTCGGTTAACGGCTTGAGCTGGAAAATCCTGCTTCTTGAAACCAGTGCCCTGTTTACCTCGAAATAGGGATTTTCTATTGTGGCACCGATCAGGATAACTGTCCCGTTTTCCACCCATGGAAGGAGTGCATCCTGCTGTGATTTATTCCACCTGTGCACTTCATCGACAAAAAGGATCGTCTTCTGGTCGTAAAGGCTTAATTGTTCCTGCGCCTTTTCCACGGTCTCCCGTATCTGTTTCACCCCGCTTAATACCGCATTGATGGTAACAAAATTGCTCTTTGTCGTATTGGCTATTACCCTTGCCAGGGTCGTCTTGCCTGTTCCCGGAGGACCGTAAAGGATGATTGAGGTAAGCTGATCTGCCCGGATCGCCCTCCGGAGAAGCCTTCCCGGCCCGACAATATGTTCCTGGCCGATATATTCATCCAGGGAAAGCGGTCTCATCCTTGATGCAAGGGGTTCGAAGTGCCTGCCGGTCTGCGATGAAAAAAGTTCCATGGATTGAAAGTATAGCAGAGACAATGATATTATACCAGGGGGATTTTTTCTCTATAGTTTTGTTCATAATTCATAATTCATAAACTTATGTTATTCCCCCTCCTCCCACCATCGTTCGGTTCGTATGGAAATTGCCCTGTAATCTATACCTATCGCCTCAAAATACTTTTTTGCACATTTTATTTTTCTCTTTTCGTGTTCAAACCGGAGTTTTCTCATATCTTCACGCCCCTTTGTCTCTCTTACAAGATGCAGGGTTTTCTTTCCATCCGCATCTTTTCGTACAATTCCCCAATCCGGGTTGTAATTCCCGATGATAGCAGGCAGACGCAATTTGAATTTACCCGGAAATTTAAAGTTTCCGGATAATCCCGTCGTCTTCCTGGTAGTTTGTCACCCTATCGATAAATATTAAAGACAAAACTTTAATATTCCTGGGATAAAGCTGGTCCTGTCTTTGCAGGTGCGAAGCAATCGTTTCCCGTAATTGTGCCCGAAACATATCCTCCTTGCTCTTTTTTACATGCCGGGCAAGAAACAATGTCTCCCCATTGGACAATTCTACAGAACCCTCGCCCTTGTTTATGTTCTCGATAAAAAGACCCCTGTGGCGGGGGTTTTGTGTTCTGGTAAAAACATCCTGCTTTGTTTTAAGAGTAATCGTATCCGTTACCTGCAGGAATCCGTTGTTGTCCCTGTAGCCCTTAAAGGTTGCGGTATTCTTTTTATTATCAATCCTGATTAATTCCAGTTCGGCAAAAGCAAGCTGTTCAAATTCATGGAACCCGTATACCTGTATTTTTTTTACAAGCCCGTCCCGGTAGGCTTCAAAAGGGGTGAGCCGGTACACCTGGTTTAACACCTCCCGGTGCGTCGCGCTGTACCGTAAGGCAAAGAGGGGATTCAGTGTCCGCAGCGCCTGCTTCGCGGTCTCGCTGGTCATATTCTGCGGCTCATCAAGTATCAGGATCGGGTTTGTATCCGCAAGGAATTCATACGGGAGTTTTCCCGAACCGGTGAGCGCCTCTGTTTCCTTGAAGAGTTTATTGCTTGCCTTGTTGAATGAATCAAGGGTAATAAGCATAATACATAAATTGATGCTTTCGGCAAAGCTTTTCACTTCCCCGACACGGTTCCCGTCATACTGATAAAACTCCACATTCGGTTTATCAAAAAGACCGGAAAAATGGCTTTTCGTACTCCCGAACATTTTTACCGTGCCTTCATAAATGGCCCGGCTGGGGACAACGATGATGTATTTGTTAAAATGGTATTTCTGGTGCAGGGCATAGATGGTTTTTAAGTACACATAGGTCTTGCCGGTTCCTGTTTCCATTTCCACGGTAAAACTGGGGTATTGCACATTCTTTGCACCCGGGATATTCAACTGCATCCCGGAATCCGTATCCAGCTGCCGTGGCGTATAATCGGTTTTAATGCCGTTTCTTTCATACACCTCCAGGTAATTGTCAAAGACCTCATCCCAATCTAAAAAGGAACCCGGGGCAATATTGGGCACAATCTCGCTTGTCAGGGAAAAGTCGTTTGCCTCCTGGGAAAATCCGTCAAACAAGTCGATAACCGCATCCACGGCCTCTGTCTGGAATTTTAGATCCGCTTCAAATTGCAACTTCATCTGTTTCATCCTGTTACACCACTTTCAGCCGGCAGAGGTCGCTAAGCCTGCTTTTTATTGCATCGGTAAGGCTTGCATCAAGAAACACGATAATGTCTTCCTTCGCAAACCCGACAGCTGCAAACTCTTTTATGGTAAACTCGAGCTTCTCGTCAAAACATGCCCAGAGTCTGTACTCCATTGCAGTGTCGGTAACGCAGACAAAGGTGTTCTGCCCGGCCTTTTTTTTCTCTGTTCTGCTTGTAAGGGAAAAGCCCTCCCACAACAGGACTTCTATGAGCAGGTCTTCTTTTTTCCATCCCTCTGCCAGGGGTTCCGTAAACAGGGGCAACTGCTTTTCCAGCTCTTCCAGGCTCGCGGCTTTTGATTCATCCCACTTAATAAGGTTGGATTCGGAAAGCTTCAGGACCTTAAAGCCCCGGTCCTGGCTGTTTGTGTTGTTGTCCTCTTCGTTGAGTTTCTTGATGACCCGGCGGATGCGCTCCTTGCCGATTTCGGCGATGGTGGAGTAGCCGGCTTTGCAGGCTTCTGATTTCGGATCGGTCGGTTCAGGAAGTTGGACCATGATGAATTTGCGGTTAATGCTATCTTCTTTATTGAATTGTAAAAATGCGTGTGCCGTTGTTCCTGAACCTGCAAAAAAATCTAAAATAATATCTTCGTTTTTCAATATTTGGTTAAAAATTTCAATTAATAAATTTATAGGTTTGGGAAAATCAAAGTATTTAGTACCAAACAAATCAGTAACTTCACGAGTTCCATCTGTAGTATATCCTACTCTTTTATTATTAAATATTGTAGAGAATCCGGTGACTATATTATTTAAATCTTTAAGAAATTTTTTTTCTCTTGGTCTTCCTTTTTTATTTGGTGGAAACAATATTCTATTATCTTCGATCATTTCTAAAATTCGTTCTTTACATTTTGACCATCCTCTATTTGGATTCGGTGGATATATATATCCAGTTTTAGGGTCAATTATATCAAAATGGAGATTAGGTCTTTGTTCTTTAGTTGCTAAACCTGTTAGATCAATACTTGCCCATGGTCCTCTTGGATCATTATCTTTATTCTTATACTTCGTAACATCTATTGCTTTTCCTGCTAAAATACAATTATTAGTTTTTGAATATAATACAATAAATTCATGATCAATTGAAACTCTTGAAATATTTCTATTATCAGGATTTTGTCTTCTTTTCCAAATAAATACTCCCTGAAAATTTTCCTCCCCGAAAATCTCATTCATAATCTGCCGTAAGTTATGCACCTCATTATCATCAATGCTCACAAAAATCACCCCATCATCCCGCAGCAAATTCTTTGCCAGCAGCAGCCGCGGATACATCATGCTCAGCCACCTGGAATGGAAACGCCCCGAGGTTTTCGGATTTGTGGACAGGGCTTTCCCTTCTTCATCCAGCTGCCCGGTCTTCCGCAAATAGTCCTCGATGGTGTCGGTAAAATTATCGCTGTAAATAAAATCATTCCCTGTGTTGTACGGCGGATCGATGTAGATCATCTTGATCCTGCCGAAATACGATTTCTGTAAAAGCTTTAAGACCTCAAGGTTATCCCCTTCGATGAAGAGGTTCTCCGTGGTTTCCTCATTCACGCCCTCGCCTTGTGCAAGTTTCAGCGTTCCTTTGGGCGGGAGAAACGCCATTTTCCTCGCTTCTTTTTTCCCGGGCCAGGTAAGCCCGAAATGTTCCCGGCTGTCGTCCTCCTGGAACTCGCCAAGGGCTTCCTTGAGCGCGTCCCAGTTTATCTCCCCGTCGGCAACTGCCTCGGGGAAAAGTTGCTTAAACTTTTCGATTCGCTCTTCCTTTACAGTAAAGCGGGGTTTTATCTTTTCTGCCATGGTTATTCCTCAAACTCCTGTTCTGTAATATCCTCCACCTGTTCGGTTGATGCTTCAAACTCCTTCTGTACATCGGCCTCGAAACTTATGTTCTTAAAAGTGAGATTGTCCCTGTCGTTGCCCATGTCCTTGATAAGGTAAATCAGGTCATCGGTGGAAAGGGTTCTTCGCCCGATGCTGTATTCCCGGTAAGAATCACAGGCAAAACGGATATCGCAGTTATGGCATATTTTGCGGGCAAAAATGGTTTTGCCTCCTGCCATTTTTGTCTTTAAAACAACAACAGGAGGAGGTGCGAATTTGCAATCCTGGATATTATCCACAATTTCACCGAATTCTTCCAGGGTTCCGTCCCTTGCATTTTTATTATATTCCATCGGAATGACAGGCTCCCACTCAGTTACCGCGTTCCTTATTTGGGCTTGGGTCCCTTCGTGTAAAGCCCACCGCAATTTTGCAGGTAGCGGTGTCGCGATAACAGCGGTCCTGTCCAGGGGTTTCTGGTTTATTCTCTCCCAGATAGAGCCATAGATGTTCAACTGCTTTTCATAATTCTCTTTATTGTGCCGGACGAAATCGGGATCATGGGTTTTTATGTCATAAAGGATGGTTTCATTATCTTCCTTAATAATATCCACGACCCCTCGTATTGTATAGTTCCTTCCTTTGGGAGTTGTCTGATTGGAAAGAGTGATTGGCACTTCAGATTGTGTCACCTTTTTTGCCAGTTCTTTTAATTTCTCCCAATACATCTTTACCTGGAGAAGGGCCTGCTCTTTTACAAAGGAGTTTATACGCAATTTATTCTCTGTCTCTATCACGGCAAGATTGTCATAAAACCGGTTTTCGATAAACTCTTCTATATCTTTATCAAAATCATCACTCATACAATTCACCCGTGCTTTCGTGATAGAAGGTACTCGTGCAGATCCTCCAGGGTCTGGTGGACAAGGGCGCCGAAGGCCATGGTCTGTGACCTGGACGGCGGAAATGCGAACTTCCTGAATATCTGGTACTGCATCGGGCACTGGCTGTAAAAATTAAAATCCCCGGTAAAGGAATAGCATTTCGGTAATTCCCCCGGCGCCGCTGCTGCTTTTGGTATTTCACTTGTATTCATCGCTGTTAATTCCGGGAGTTCCTGCATAAAGTTTTTAAAATCAGCGGAAACATACCGCTTCGCATTGTTCAGTATCAGAAGATTCTCCGCCCTGCTCATGCCCACGTACAATCTCCGCATCGCATCAAACCCGGGCTGTAATTCCAGCGGCTCCTTTCCTTCCATTAACACATCCAGGTTTTTATCGATTTCCGGCACACGGTTCCGCTTGTAAAAAGTCCCCAGCACGACCACGGGGAATTCAAGCCCCTTTGCCTGGTGAATGGTTAAAAACGGAACCCTGCCTTTCGGGAAGGGATCTTCCTCATTCTCGAATTCCTTCTCTTCCCTGCGAAAGAGTGTGTACAGATAAGAACCGAAAAAGCTGTTTACGATCCTTTTTTGCTGTAAATCGAATGCCGTAATCATGCTCTTGAACTCTTCGGTGTACTTGTTAATGTACTGTCCAACATACGCAAGATTGTATAACGGCCCCTCGTCCGCGGCGCTGTTATCGATAATCTTTTTAAAATGCGCCAATCCGCAGATACGATAAAAAAGGTCCAGGAATGTCCAGTCCAGTGCGGTTGCCGAACTTATAAGATAACTCACAGTAAACGGATTCCTTTTAGTAATACTTTTCATTAACGATTCATAAAGGGCTTTCCCGGTAAGGGTCTTGTAACAGGATGGTGACAACCCATGTACCCCGGCCAGTTCCCGCAGGATTGATGCGGTCGCAGTATCGGAAAGATTCACTTTCCTTTGGGAAATAAACCCGGATAGTTTTACCAGATCCTGTTTTGCGTTTTCGATTTCATCCTGCTTCTGTTTTATAAATGCCGGGGCAAGGGGATCATTCTGGATAATGATATTTGCAACTTTCATTGAATCGATATGCCATTGCTTGAATACTTCGATTTCAGCGGTTTTAAAACGCGGCTTATATTGCCCGATAATAATCGTGATTATCCCAAAAACAATCATCGCTTCGGAATTAAATAAAAAGCTCATTGCCCTGGGGGCATAGGTCTTGATTCCCCGGTTTTCGAGTGCGTCCTTGAATAATCCGGCGGCCTTGCTTTGTAAACTTGAAAAAAGAAAGGCAATCCGGTTGGCGTCTTCCACCACACCCTTATGCAGCAAAGACTCCACTGTATCCGCAATCTCTTCGACACAGTCTTCAATAGAATCATTGCCGGTCCTGAACACACTCTCGCCATTAGCAGCATGAAAAGCCCGGATGTTTTTCCGCACACGGTAATCCGGGTGTCCGTCTCCCGGTTCCCAGCTTATCTGATTCATGAACCCGCAATACCGGGTGACTATATCTTTTCGGGAACGGTAATTGATTCCGAGGGGAATCCTGGTAGCTTCACATCCCAGGTAGTGTTTTACTCGTTCAGGAAATTGCACAAAATTCTCCACCGTCGCACCCCTGAACCGGTAGAGCGCCTGGTCGTCATCCCCGACAACACAAATATTCCTTGTTCCCTTTGCAAGGGTAAAAATAATATATTCCTGTACCATATTTGTATCTTGATATTCATCAATAATCACATGGTCAAATACATTCCCGGACAGATCAGATTCCAGAAGATACCGGTATGCTTCCTGCTGCAATAACGACAGATCTGTCCGTCCCGGGTTCCCGCTTAATGAGTTTCTGTAGTTCCGATAAAGCTCGAGAAGCCAGATAAAGTCTTTTTTAAAATCATCATCGACCAGGGTTTTCAGTTTCCTTCCCCATTCCTCAAGATCGGGGGATTCTTCGGAAATTCTATTAAAGAGGCTGATGAGATTTGAAATGGCGCTGTATTTTGATACCGATTTTTTGTGAAAGAAGCCATTGATTCTTTTCCAGACAGCTTGCGGTTCACCCTCCGGGAATTCCGGGAACAGGACATCCTTAAATCCCTTTCCCTGGTATAAATAGAAAAACTGCGACAATTCATCCATAACGACCGGCGGCCTGTGACGTTTCCGGGTGGAAGAAAACCTGCGGTCCTGCAATAGTTTCCGGCACAAAGAGTGGATTGTTCCAATATACATATTATTGATTTCAAACGGCTTGTTTAATACATCCGTTGCGTATGATAAAAGGGTAAGTAATCCCTCCTGCAATTGGCGCGCAGCCTTCTGTGTAAAAGTGGAAAGAAAAATGTTCTCCGGTTTTACCCCATGAAATACGATTAAATGAAAGGTACGCCAGAGCAGGACTCTTGTTTTTCCCGCCCCCGGTCCTGCAGGAAGATATAATGGGCCTTCTGTATGGAGAATGGCTTCCTTTTGTTGCTTGTTTGGAGAAAAATCAAGGAGGTTCCAGAAATATTCTATGCCGGGTTTTGTATTCATAAACAACTAAAATTCCCTGTCCGGTAAATACGGCTTAATAATAGGTTTAAAAAGGAGTATTTTCAAGTAAATTTTATGAAAAAGAAGGGAGTAAAGCTGATTTTTACCGAAGGATCGTATTACATCTTTAGCCTTCAAGGTCTTATGTAACACACCTGTGTCTGGCAGGTTAAAACCGCTTGCTTTGATTGTTTCCCTATGTTCCTGCCGGGCGCCGGTGTCACCTTCCTGCAATCCCCCAGGGTTAATGCTGATACATCCTGCTTGCCCTGCATGGCAGCAATGGGGTGAGCAGGCAAAATTGCCCGCTGTGCTGATGAGAGGAAAATGCCGGCCGGCGTTTTGATATCTCCACGGGCTAAAAAAACAGGCAAACGTAAAAACATACCTTCCCATATTTCTCATTTCATGTTACCCTGCCTTATGTTTACGAATCCTTTTTTCTATCTTTTTATAGTCTCTGTTTTATTAAATATTTTCCTCTATTTTAAACGACGCAGGGATTTGAGAGATGCTGTTGAATATGGCAGTTTTCTTACCTTTATGCATTATGTAATTTCAAATAATAAAGAAGCCATTGTAAAGCTTATAGATGAAATCTATGCATTGTTAGAACCTGTTTTTAATCCAAAGAATCCGCAATTTGTAAAATTTGAGATTCTGAATTTTATCCTGTTTCGTATGCACTATGATGACGTAATTGATATTCCTGATAAGTTCATTTATGAGTACTTTGATTATTGTACAGAGCTTTATGAAGAATATATTTCATCTTCCATTGATTGGATGAAAAAGTTTGAAATCGCAAAAAGAAATGATATGTATATTTCACAGGTAGTGGAATTGGGGATAACGACAAAACAGACATTACCGGAAATAGCCATACGATTATTCTTATCATTTGCCGGGAATGCCTCCAATGCAGTTTCTGAAAAGGATTTAAAAGTTCCTATAAATAAATACCAGAGTGAAACGTTCTTATACAAAGGAAAAGACTGTGATTATCTTATTACTTATATTGATGCTATTGTAAAGAAAGCCTTTTCAAATAAACAATCGTAATTTTTCTTATAAAATTTGTTGTTGATATCTGGGGCTGTCTAAAAAGCCGGAGTGAGACGTAAGCTTTTTAGACAGCCATCCCTTTCTATTTATATGTTTTTCCATGGTTATCACCA
>JAFGQK010000092.1 GCA_016935735.1 Spirochaetales bacterium
AGTGTAGCTTGCTTGTAAAGATAGGCTTGTTCTTTCTATATACTCTGTGAAGGTAATATTATAATAAGGCCACATTGAGAATTGCTGTTGATTCTTCCGGGTATTTGAGGTATAACGTTACCAGGCTTCTATATATTACAGAAGAAGAAGGGCAAAGAATGCTGATGCCTGCAATGGCAATGGAAAAACAAGCGTTCAATCTTTTCACAAAAGAGGTTTTTATGAAAGTAATTTATTCTTTATGTTTCCTTTTATTGGTTATACTATCCGGGTGCGTGCATCAAAAGGATGTTAAAAACAATCATAAACCGGTAATAATAGAAGAGAGTGAACCGGTATTTGAAGATCCTGTGCAGGAAATAAACAGCAATCTACTGACAAAAAGAATCGAATATACCCATAATGACCTGCTTAATGAATATACCATATATGTCTATAATGATGATGAACAGCTCATACAGGAAACATTGTACAGCAAAAAAGGAAATGTGAAGGAAACCAGACTCTTTGAGTATGCCGCAGGGAAACTTTCAAAGCAACTCATTAAAGATAAAAAAAATATATTGGAAGAGACAAGGGAATATATCTATGCAGATACCCTGCTTGTGGAAAAAAATGTCTGGAGAAGTGACAATAGTATTGCCGGCAAACATACGTATACCTATAAAGACGGATTACTTGAACGGGAAAATATCGTTCATTATAAAAAAGACGGATCTGTATCCGATGAATATTACTACCTGTATTTTTATGATGGCACCTATCTTTCCAGGAGGGAACAATATAAAAAGAACAAATGTACGGAAATCAGGAAGTATATTTATGATAATTCAAAACTTATAAAAGAGGAAGAAGCCGATAAAGAAGGCACCGTGACAAAATATTTTATTTATAAATATGGCAGCGATGGGGAGAATTTTAATCCGCTTTCAGGTTCGGTATTATATGAAGAAATCTTTTCCGATGATGTATTCCATGAATTCATCGTGGAAATAAGCCGGGAAGAATGGGACGGAATTACTCAAGATATGCTTGAATATGCAAAGAAACACCCGGTCACCTTATTATACACAGGGGATGGCAGGCCATATAGAACCGGCAATTACAGAAAAGCCGACTTTATATACAGGAGACCGGACGGTGAAGAAATAGTCATAAAAGAAATAGGTATAAGAACCAGGGGTAATGAATCAAGAAGATTGCCGGAACAAAACGGGCGGTATCAAAAAACTCATTTTAAAATAAAATTCGATGAGACATTTGATATGGATAAGAATACTTCAGAATATAAAAACCGGAACAATAGAAGATTTGCCGGTATGAAGGCACTCAATTTCAAATGGAGCAGATACAATACCTATGATAAATATGCAAATAAAAACAAGATAAATGAGTTGTTCAGCTATGAGCTGCTTGCCAGAGCAGGGGTGACAGTACCGAAAATGTCTTTGGCTACCTTAACATTCAGGATAAACGGGAAAGAAGTGGACTATGGAATTTATGGTATCGTAGAGCATGTTGATACGGAATTCTTAAGAAAAAGATTCGGTAAAGATAATGACGGTGATTTATATAAATGTCTCTATCTCGACTCGGGTCCTCATCTGACACCAGAAACATTGCGGGGGAAAAATATGGGGGTAAAGGACTTTGATACGAATTACAGACCAATATATGATTTGAAAACGAATACAAAAACGGGTGACCATTCAAACCTTAAAGACTTTGTCAAAAAATTGAATGCAGCGCAGGGCCAGGATTTCATTGATTATATAGAAAAACATTTTGAAGTGAATAAATTCCTTAAGTTTCTCGCGATGGGGATTTATATAAACAATCTTGATGATTACCGGTTTCTCGCAAACAACTACTACTTATATTTCAAGGATAATGGAAAAGTCGATTTTATCCCTTATGATTTTGATATTTCCCTTGGCTGTGCATGGCACGGCGAAATGAACTATAAAAAATTTATAAACCAGGATATTTTTAATACAGTCAGTATACCGGAAAGCTGGGGGGATTATACAAAAAGACCGCTGGTGGATAAACTATTGGCAGTGGAAAAATATAAAGAAAGATATATATATTATCTTAAATACTATATCAATCCTGCCCATGAGCTTTTTGTATTCAGCGAATACAAGAAAAAATTCGAAAAACTCAGTACCTTATATAAAGGTAAGGATGTAAATGATACTATCGATAAAGATCCGATGGGATGGCAGGGGTTTGAAGCGGATTATTTCCACGATAAAACGAAAAATGTCCTGGAACAGTTAAATATTCCATACGATGGTTACGAAGTGGAGTAAAAACCGGAAATTTAGAATGGAAAATCACGAAAAAGAGGTTGTTAAAAGCCTGAAGGGGAAAAATAAAGTAAATGAAAAAAACCGATTATTCAAAGATTGCCGACAGGTACGATAAAAACGAAATACGCCACCGGATTCCAAAGGATATACTCATTAAAGAACTCTACACAAATAACGGCAATTCCCTCGATGTTCTTGATCTTGCATGCGGTACCGGGAATTATATTGAAAAACAGATCCAATATTACAGGGATTATAACATTCATTGGACCGGCGCGGATTTATGCAAAGAAATGCTACAAAAGGCTATAAATAAAAACCTTAAAGCAGCGTTTATCCATGCAGATGCTCATAACCTGCCTTTTGAGCAGGAGACATTTGATTATGTTAAAGTGAATTGTGCAATTCATCATTTTGAAGATAAAAAAAAGGCAGTAAGCGAAATAGCCAGGATTTTAAGGCGAAACGGGGTTTTATCGATTTTTAATATCTGTCATGATTATATGAAGAAATCCTGGGTCTACGACTATTTCCCGGGTTCGATTGCTATTGATAAAGAGCGATTCCTGGCAACTGATACTCTTTATCACCTGTTTAAAAACAGCGGATTTCATGTTACCGCCTGTGTTTCCGTTGTAATAAAAGAATTTCCCTATGACGGGTTGATTAAGGAAGTACGGAACAGGGATATGTCCCAGCTCACTCTTATTTCCGAACAGGAATATCAAGCCGGGTTGGACAGATTACTCCTGGATTCAAAGGAAAAAGAAGTATATACTGGAGATTTTGCCTTTCTCGATTTTGCAGGCAAAAAGACATGAAGTAACATAAAGGAAGAATGATATGGAACTGAATTATAAAACATCCGGTGTTGATATCGATCTGGCAAATGAAACAAAAAAGGATATGGCGAAAGAAATTGACAACACCAATAAGAACATTATCAATAAAGTAGGGGCTTTTGCATCATTATATGAATTTAATTTTCCCGAAATAAAAAGGCCGGTACTGGTTCTAAAAACCGAAGAACCCGGGTCAAAACAACTCCTGGCATTGGAACATGACAGGGTAGAGACTATCTGCCAGGATATGATACATCATTTAATAAATGATTGTATCGTTATGGGGGCAAAACCGATTGCTGTTCAGGATGCAATTATATGCGGGAAACTGGATAAAGATATTGTTCTTCGTATGGTAAAATCGATTTCCATGGCCTGCCGGGAAAACGGTTGTGCCCTGTCCGGTGGTGAAACCTCAGAGCAGCCAGGGGTTTTAAAAACAGGAACCTATGTATTAACCTCCAGCATTGTAGGGATAGTCGATAAAGAGGATATTATCGACGGTTCCAGGATACAGGAGAACGATACTGTCATTGGACTTGAATCGAGTGGATTGCATACAAACGGGTACACATTAATCAGAAAGATTATTGCAGAATACCCGGGAATTCAAGATGAAATGATTAATGGAAAAACGTTTTTAGATGAAGTCCTGACACCACACCGGTGTTACTATAATGCACTAAAGGACCTGTTCCCGAAAAAGATCATCAATGGACTGGCCCATATTACCGGTGGGGGTATTAAGGAAAACTTAAACAGGATTTTACCACCTGCTTTCAATGCGGAAATAGATCTATCGAAGATAAGGGTTTTACCAGTTTTTCAATTCATAAAGAATAAAGCCCGGTTGTCTGATGATGAAATGCTAAGGACATTCAACATGAGTATCGGATTAACGGCAGTGGCAAACAGACAACATGCACATACCATTATTACTCACTTGAGTAAGTATAATATCCCTGCTTATGAGATTGGTGTTATTATAAAAGGGAATAAAAAAGTGCTATGTAAAGGCAATATAAAGTGGAAATAAAAGAATTAAGAATCATGAAGGACCGGTGACCTTATGTTTCAGGGCTATTAACATCGTCTGTAGATCCTTATAAGCCTGTTTAAATGTACTCTGTGGTACTGTGCCGGTGGTAATAGCCTTATGTTACTATAGGCGAAAATCTTGGAATAATACCAAGATTTTCGACTCGTAACACTTGCGTTGGCCGGATCCTTCCTGGATCTGATGTAGTTACAGGTCATAGAGCGTTTCCTGCTTCTCTTAATTTGGGTTGTGGGCGTAGCCAACGCTATGGGGAAATCCAGGTATTCTGCATCATACCCCCCGGTATTGGGATAAATGCTGGTACTGACCGGACCGGCGGTATCTTTTTCGTAAATCTTCAGTGTTTTTTTCCACTACTACAGAACCCAGTGAACCCAGGACCTGCATGGTATAAGAAGATAATCCGCATACACTGTACCCGCTATTCAAGATGCTGGAAATAGAGGGAATACCTTCTTTTCCTGTGGTGCGAAAAAGATATACAAGGGTATCGGACCGGGTTTAATTTGGATGAGTATTTCTCTCATTATTGGTGTCCTTTCGGCAAACGTGCGTGAATAGTTCACCTTGCATGAGGTAAGATGAGAGAAATCCTGGAGATGAATATCGCCCGGCTTTAACCGTCGCGAGTAGATGGCCGGCCGGTCAATAGGTCTCCCAACATGCAAGGAGGAAAAGGAAATGAAAAGAGAGAAACACCTGGCTTTCGAACAGGGAATCGGAGATGCCAAAATACCTCCATCAGGCGGTTGCGAAAGCTTTTCAATATAAAAACAGAGAAGTTACATACATTATGTCAGCCGGAGAAAAAAGACAAAGAGGAAAATAATGATGACAATAAAGATGACGGTCCTCCCGGGATGAACAGTTCCGATAGACCGGATGGTGAAAAGAAAAAAGGACATGGAAGGATTGGTGTCAATCAATATAAAAAAGCCCGGCGGATACGGATATCTCATGAATCTTTAAAACCGGGTGACATATACCCTGACTGCAAGAAAGGAAAACTATATAAAATCGGTGTCATCGGTGGTTTCATCTCTTTATTGTGGAAAATCGAAATTCCTGGACAATGAAATATATAGGATAATTTTAGACTACAGATGATTAGCTCTTTTATTCATAAAAGAACTACAGTTTTATTATTTCCTTTATGAGCTCCCCGCAGAGAAACGACGTACTATTACAGATAAAGGAAATGATTATTGTCCGGCGCAGGGGAAGATTAAGCAGGAATCTATATATGATTGCCTCCATACCAAATGCAAACAACTCGGCAGTAATTGTATAATAAAGATACGTCCGGATAAAAGCAGGCAGGATAAACCAGATATAAGGTAATGTAGTGAATGAAGCCAGAAATCCTGTCCAGAGAATTGAAAATATAGGTATATTTCTTTTATCTTTTTTAAACAACAACCGCACACAGAATAACAGACAGGGAATTTCCACAACCAGAGTCAGAAGCAGGGAATATATAAATTTTAATTCATAAAAAATGTCCATCCGGGATTGCGATAGTAACGAAAATACTGCTCTTTATGGTGTATAGGTATAGTATTCAATTACAGGAGATGAACCGTCGTTAAACCCCAATCGCCGTTCTGAAATATAGAGTACCAGCTTACCGTTTTCAATCCCATAAATTGTATAGATGATTGTCTCTGAACTCAAGGGATTGGCGTCTTCAATAGTAAAAGCAGCAGGATTTATAATCGATACCGGTGGGATTATATCGATTAAATAACTATAGTCGATATATTCAACCCCTCCCATTGCCTGAATAACCTCCTGCCGGATAGCATAGAGTCTGAAAGTATTAAATTTATAACCTTTGTTTATAGCAACATCCTGCTTGACTACAAGGAGTTCATAATCATCAATCATGGGGCCGGTGATATACCCTACTAAAGTATAATCCGGATAGTCATTGCAATTCGCTATAATGACCCCGCGGGAAACAATATGGTGGCCTTCCGGGATAACATCTGCACAGCAAATACCAATCCAGACAGTTAATAGTATTCCAATAATAATTATATTTTTCATTTTTATCCTTCCTTTCTCAATTTTCAAATACACTTAAATCAATAACCGGGACACGAACAACCTTGTAGTCAAGGGGTGGAATAACTTTTGATGCAGGAAAAGAAGATATCAGCCCCACGTAAAACTGGGCGATCATCAATGCATCGATGATATCGACATCATTATCCGCATCCACATCAGCAACAGACTGATCAAAGGGGGAAGGACCCAGCCCTACATAAAACTGAGCTGTCATAAGTGCATCTATAATATTGATGTCATTATCAACATTAACATCACCAGTGACCTGGGCTGCCAGATTCCCTGCACAAAGGCAAAAAACCAGTAAAAGTAAAATAAGATTTTTATCCATATATTCTCCTTTTTATATAATAGTTATTTTATCACACATATATTCTCAAGTCCAGGAAAATGTATACCTGTATACTGTACTCCCATCCTGCCATAACTGACAGAAAAAAATAAAAAAAACCACTTTTTATGCAATCAGCACGACATTTTGGGAGTTATTAATAAGTGAAAATAACAATGTATTATTTAAGGAGGATTGTATGGTAAAATCACAATTACATGAATTCCATTTTGTTATATCGGGAAATATGAAAAACAGGCTTAAGAATCTGGATTTTTTTAAAGGATTCTGGGGCCTTTCAGGAATTATTGTAAAAATTCTATCATTACTGGTACCGGTAATAAAAAGGGAACATAAGCATGGAAAACAGAGAAAAAACAAGTATCTGTATATATCCCCGGATCGAAATGAAAAACGAGAACATGTACATGCGTATTTGCCTATGGACTTATACAGACATTTTACATTGATTCATCATGATTTAAGCTTTTTTAGTATTGCCCAGATCATCCGGGTGTTTCTGGATTTGTTTCTTTTGCTGGTGGACAGGTTTAGGGATAATACATTACAGGAATTGGAAAACATGTATAAACGATGGAGACAGAAGGACACTGCAAACCGCCTGACATTGCGTCAGCATTTACGACAATTATTCAAAATTATACAATATTTACCAAAGGGGAAAAGACTCCTTAATCTTTATGATGGTCATTTCTCCCCAATTTTAATACTTCAGCTATAAACCCTTATAAAACATTACCACTATTACAGCCCTTTCGCATTTTTTATCGGCACCGTATACACAGGACTATCCGGGGCATTAAGAATTTGAAAGGTAATATAAATTGGAGCATCTGAAGGAAAAGTAAAGCCTGGCTTAAATTGAAGAATAATCTTATAAAGTTCTCCCTTATTTGTTTCTTCAATCGAATATTCGATATTCTTATCATATGTAAAGCTGATATTGGTGATTTCCAGTGGTATATTCAGGCCTGTATAAATATAGATTTCCCTGACCGATCCTCCGCCTGGAATTTGATCCGGATTAATATATACTTCTGTTGGTTTTACATCCAGTACCGGGGCCAGGAAATATGAATACCCTACATTGATGTTTGGAATTCTTTCCAGATTTGTTTTTAAAATGATTGTTTCTGTTACCTGGCCTTCCTTATAAGGCGGTTTTACCGTAATATCCAGGCTATATTCTTTATCCTTTTCTATAACAGAAAGTTTTACGCTCGTATTATCATTTGGAGGGATTATATCTGTAATTTCCATAGGAGCACCTGTGTTATTTGTTATTATCACATTTCCACTTAAAGATGCAGCTTTATCAATAATCCTGCCAAGTATGAGAGTTCTGGGATTTACTGCTACCTGAACAATTACTGTGCCCTCAATAGTAAGGGTATAAGATTTTTGATCAGGGATATTTGTATCAACCCTTACTGTTTTTGCCGTATGACCCTGGAAACCCATTGTATCCAGAATAATTGGAATTCCTCCTTGTTTTCCAGGCTTCACCTCTTTGTCATATTCTCCGGCTATAGTACATCCGCAGGCAGGATAAACACCCTCAATAATAAGAGGTTCACTTCCTGAATTGGAAAAAGAAAACGTAAAGGGGACTTTCGTTCCTTCGTCGACTGTACCAAAATTATGGACTAATTTATGAAACCGGATTGCGGAACCTTTCGTGGTTTTATCACCACATCCGGCAATAAGCAGAATTGCAAAAAAGAATAGAATTGTTTTTCTTCCGAAATGTTTTTTCATATTTATCATCCTTTTCATTATTTAAATATTCTTTAATATTATAACATAACATTGGCTACGCCCACAACCCAATTAACAAGCTATCCAGGTTCTTTTAATTATGCTGGTCTCATTAACCTGGCGGCCAACGTTTATCTATTTTGACTTAAAATCTTGTTATTTTAACAAGATTTTAAGTCAAAATAGCATAATATGAGTCCTGAAGAAACATATTATGTTATGATAATAAAACCTGGTATCCTGCACAAGTGCTTTTTAAAAAAAAGGTTGATGAAATAAAAAAAGCCTCCCGCCCCCCCTATGGGCTATGGAGGCAATATCGTTCATACCCATTATTATAAATGGCAAAAACTCCCGCTCTTATGGCTCCTCATGTCCTCTATTATAATTAATACTGCAAACCAATCCAAAACAGAATAATACTTTTGTATGAAATTCATGATAATGAACACGTAATTTCAAGGGAATCTCATACTGTAGTACTAGTGTTTTGACCAGGATATTTTAACTTTATTGGATAATAAAGGGAGTAAAGATAACTATAAGAATAATAACATAACTCTTGTTGTCAAAACACTTAAGCTTTGGCCATTATGCTGGAATGTCAGACATGGTTATTATTGTAATAATTGATAATCAAGTGGTCAGAGCACTGGTATGCAATCATAAATAGCCAAGTATAATTATTTCTAAGGAAACAGGAATCCAGAAGATTATCTTCCTGGTTGCATAGTTTCCTTAAGATTTTTATAAATTTTACAACATCTTCATCTGTACTTACTGTGCCGCTGATAAACAAAATCCTTGCGAAAAGCATTTGACAATCTCTTCTATAATCATTAAAATTTTATGATACGAAAGTCGAAAGGAGAATACTGCGTTGAAACAACTTATACTTGTCCGCCATGCAAAAGCAATGAAAAGAAAAGAAGGTTTGCCTGATTTTGTACGCTCCCTTGTAAAGAAAGGTGTTGAACAGGCAAAAAAGATATCAAAAAAGTGCAGAAAACGGATAGCATTACCTGAGCTTTTTATTTCAAGCCCTGCAAACCGGGCCCTGGAAACAGCTCATTACTTTGCAAGGGAATACGGGTATCCCCGGAAAAAGATCATTTTAAAGGATGAACTTTATAATCCTCTTTCCGAGCAGGAATTTTTTACCCTGGTAAAAGAATTGAACGATAATCTTCATTCAGTTATCATTTTCGGACATGATCCTGCTATTTCAAATTTTGTTAAATTCCTGGCAAAAAACTTTCAGGAGGAAATGCCTACCTGTGCGGTTGCAGTCATCGAATTCAAGAAAGAAAGCTGGAAGGAAATTGCCAGGGGACAGGGGGAAATACTTTTTTATGAATATCCGAAACGGCTGGCCAAATACTATGCACAGGTAAGCGCCGGGATTGAATCCGATATTTATGATCAACTCATTCGTGTATTTAAAAAAACAGATGAGAAAGTAACACTGGCAAATGAACAATCGATAAGGATCTGGGCAAAAGGAACAGCAGAAAAATTTACTGCATTGGTAAGGGAGTTTAAGAGAAAAGAAGACAAAGCAGCCAGGAAAAGGGAAGAACAGAAAAAAGGACTGCTGACAACGATAGAAGAAAAAATACCGCCCATTATAAAAGAGCAGGAAAAACCAGGTCAATAGAATTTTTAGACCATATAATAAACATGGCAGCTTTTAAAAATTTGAATAAATTTCTTATTCCCAAAGAAATCAGCTGGCTTTCTTTTAACGAGAGGGTTCTTCAGGAAGCAGCTAATCCGGATGTTCCTTTAATCGAAAGAATCAGATTTCTGGGTATCTTCTCTTCCAATCTGGATGAATTTTTCAGGATAAGGGTTGCCACCCTCACCCGGTTGTCAAAGCTGGGGAAAAAAGCATATCGGATTATCGGTCACAATCCCAAAGAGGTGTTGGAAACAATACAGGGTATCGTATTGAAACAACAGCATGAATTCGATACTATTTATGAACAAATTCTGGAAGAACTGGCCGGAAATAACATCCACATTATCGATGAAAAGGAACTTACAGAGGAACAGGGGAGATTTGTAAAGACCTGGTTTCAAAAAGTTGTGCGTCCCAAGCTAATTCCCATTATGATCGACCAGGTGGAACGCTTTCCGGATCTTAAGGATAAATCCATATATCTTGCTGTCCGGCTTTCATCCCAAAACTCATCGAAAAAAGTCAAGTATGGGCTCATAGAAGTACCCTCTGGTATTATCCCCAGGTTTCTTATTCTTCCGGAAGAAAAAGGGAACAGGTATATAATCCTTCTTGATGATGTCATAAGATACGGTTTAAATGAAATTTTTGCCCTGTTTCAATACAATACCATAGAAGCATATACAATTAAACTGACACGGGATGCTGAACTGGATATCGAAGATGATGTTTCCCAGAGTATGATAAAAAAGGTATCGAAAGGTCTTAGACAGAGAAAAGAAGGAAATCCTGTACGTTTTATATATGATGCAGATATACCCCCGGATTTATTGAATTATCTTAAAAAAAGACTTTTTCTTACAAATGCAGATACCCTTATCCCGGGTTCCCGCTATCATAATTTCAAGGATTTTATAAATTTCCCTGATTTCCGTATAGAAAATTTTCAATATGAGTCATTTCTCCTTCTTCCTCAAAAGGATACGGCCCAGAGTAAGATACTCTTAAAAATAATTCATACAAGGGACATTCTGCTTCATTATCCGTACCAATCTTTCCACTATGTGATAGACCTTTTACGTGAAGCATCCATTGATCCAAAGGTAATCTCAATAAAAATAACCCTTTACCGGGTAGCTAAAAACTCAAGTGTTGTGAATGCTTTGATAAATGCGGTCAAGAATGGCAAGCTGGTAATGGTTGTTCTTGAACTCCAGGCACGTTTTGATGAAGAAGCAAATGTTTATTGGGCTAATAAATTACAAAGTGAGGGTGTCAAGGTTCTTTACGGTGTGCCCGGCTTAAAAGTCCATTCAAAATTATGTCTTATTACGCGAAAGGAAAAAGGTAAATTATTCCATTATGCAATTATCGGAACAGGTAATTTTAATGAGGATACGGCAAAGGTTTATGCAGATCACTGCCTGTTTACCGTAGACAGGCGGATAACAAAGGAAGTGGACAGCATTTTTGACTTTTTTGAACATAATTACCAGCTCAGTCATTTTAAATACTTGATTGTATCCCCATTCAATATGCGAAAAAAATTGTGTAAACTCATCAACACGGAAATCGAGAATGCAGAAAACGGGAAAGAAGCTTTCATTATTCTTAAAATGAATAATCTGGCGGATCCGGCCATAATCGGCGCGCTTTATAAAGCAAGCCAGGCAGGTGTAGAGATTAAACTGATTATAAGGGGTATGTTTTCTTTGCTTCCCGGTATCCCGGGCGTGAGTCAGAATATTAAAGCAATAAGTATTGTGGACCGTTTTCTGGAGCACTCACGAATATTTGTTTTTTGTAATGGCGGTAATGAAAAATATTATATATCATCTGCAGATATTATGATGAGGAACCTGGACAGGAGGGTGGAAGTAACGTGCCCGATTTTCGATAAATCCATACAGCATGAATTACAATCCTACCTGGATATCCAGTGGGCAGACAATACCAAAGCACGGCTTCTTGATAAGCATTTTAATAATAGTATGCGAACCAACAATTCGGAAAATATAGTACGGGCGCAATGGGAAATATACCACTATCTTAAAGACAAAGTTACTTCTTTAGTCCGGTAATAAAAGGCAGACAGACCGGAATCAAGTACTTATTGACATAAGGGGGTAATCCGTGTACTATATTTTCTTATGGAACGAATCGTTCTTATAACAGATATTGATACTCCTTTGGGTTATGCATTAGCCGGATTTTATATAAAAGATGGTGAAAGGGTAATCGGTACTGTCTCATCCCAGGATTCCGATCTCCCTTATATGAACCTGGAAAATATTGATATTGTTGAATGGCGTCGATTTTCTGCACTTGAATCAAGGAATCTCCTGCTTCACATCATAAAAAAATATAAAAAAATCGATGAAGCTATCGTTATTCAATCAGTTATATCAAAAACCCGGAAACTGCATGAAACAGAAATTTCGGATATTGAAAAAGGAATAGATTTCTGGTTAAAAGGTCTTTTCTTCATTTGCCGGGAAATTATAAGAACTTATGAGAAACAAAAAAACGGTGCTCTTTTCATTATCAATCATTCTAATAAAGAGCAGGGGATATCTACGGTATCTGAAACAATAAAAGCCGGCACAAGGGAATTTACACGGAACCTCATTTCTTCCTATGAAAAAGAAGCATTTCTGCTTAACAGTATTGAATCCTCATCCCCAACAGACGATACGCTTTCTGCTTTCATATATAAAACCATTAAAGAACGGTTGCGGCAGATTTCTGGAAAACAGGTAAATTTCCGGCATAAACCGGGTCTTTTTTCCGGTATAAAAAAAGTCCTGAAGCAGGATTGATTCATTTTTTTTCCTCTGAATCGATAAAACTCCGTTTTGACATGTAATCGATAATCCTTTTACTGTATTCGGGAGGAATATTCTTCTCATCATATTGTATAGCAAGAGCGAGGAATCCCTCATGTCCTTTTATTTCTTCGCACCTTTTTACTATACCGGGCATTTTCCCAAGCAGGTAATTTTCGACACTGTAAAGAACAAGGGTTACGCTTTTCCCCAGGTATTCTTCCTTACCCCTTGCTGTTATTACTTTTGCCCCGGATAAAGAAATATCCCTTAAAAGGCATTTTTGCTGGGTATCTTCGATAATGAAAATCGCCTGTGATCCTTTGATTCTTAACATTCTTAAACTCTCGGGGGTAATGGCGATTCGTTCATCCTTTCGCTTTTTAATCATCGAACCCGCCTCGATCAGAGTACCGAGAATGATAACGAGGTCATTGGGCGGATGCTGGTTATATTTAAGATCTATAAAATAAAGATCCGGTTTATTCGATTCAAACGGGGTGTATTGTTCCATTTTCGAAAGCACGTAAAAACTAATCTGCCCCGTAGAATCCCCCTTTTGAAATGCAAACCGGAGGTGGACAATATTATTATTGGTTTTTACCCTGTTAAAGAAAAGCATATCCACCTGGGCTATAATTCGTGCACCAATCATTGAAGATGAATTGATAATACAGGGATATATATAATCCTTACACTTTAAATAAATTTCTTTCGGAATTACCTGCATGAACTCCATTACCTTTTTATTAAAGGTAATGTCCACCTCTTTGTAACGCTCATAATATGATGTTATCTGGTATGCTGATAGATCCTGCATCTTATCTTGATATTAAAGTTATTCTGCTATTTATAGTATAGACTTTTTCATTAAAAAGTCAAGACACCGGCAATTTCCGCAGCAATTCTCAATGTGGCCTTATTATAATATTACCTTTACAGAGTATATAGAAAGAACAAGCCTATCTTTACAAGCAAGCTACACTTATGCAGAATTCAACTATAAGGAAAGCAGGAAGGCAGGA
>JAFGQK010000093.1 GCA_016935735.1 Spirochaetales bacterium
CAAAGAAATTACAAGCACAAGATGCACAGCAGCTTGTGCAAGGGGCGAAGCGATCTTTAGCAAGAAGTAATTATTAATCATGCTAACAGAAGATAAAGATTTAGATGGGTTAACAATCCTTGGAAATGGTACCTCACCGGAAAGGAAATTGGAAACATTTCCCAATCACTCTCCCTCACGCTATTATTTAGTTACCCTGAAAACGGATGAATTCACCTGCATCTGCCCGAAAACCGGTCAACCGGATTTTGCCGGAATCAGGATATACTATGTCCCGGATAAAAAAATCGTGGAATCCAAATCCCTTAAACTGTATTTATGGTCCTACCGTAACGAGGGCGTCTTTCATGAGCACCTCATTAACCAGATTCTCGATGACCTCGTAAAAGCACTTGACCCGCACTGGTGTCTGGTAAAAGGGTTATTCAACATACGGGGGGGGATTGGAATTGATGTTACTGCCGAAAAGGTAAAAACAAAAGCAGCAAGGGAAGCATGGTTTTTAAAGATAGAGTAAAAGTCTTCTCTGGCTTTCTGGTTCTCTGACTCGCAGGTCCCCTGTTTCCTGTCCTCTTGATTTTTCACCCTCACCTACAGTACAATCACCACTATATTCAAATATGAAAGGAAAAGCCTTGTATACAAAAACTACTTTCTACCTGCTCATCGTTTTTATTATCTTTTTTCCCTCATATGCCTATTCACTGGATATGATCGAGGATCTCCTCCCCCAGGAGGAAAATTATACCGCATTATTTCCCCGGACCTTTCTGATGAAAGGACTTGCCTTTACAAATAATTGTGAAATATCCGGGCCAATCGAAATAATAATAAATAATAATCCCGAAACAGAACAATTTGAATTTATTTTCACATCACCATTATCAAAAGCAGAGTTGATTATTGATAAACACCTGAATGCAAAGAGTTCGAAAACCTCTTTTGTCAAAACATTTCCGGAATTGATAAAAAAAGCAGGTCATGATAAGCGGGTATATTCAAGGGAGAAAAACGGGAAGAAACCGGAGAGTATCGTTCTTACCCACTTTCTGGCAAAAAAAGAAAAAAAGAAAAAATCATTCTCCTGTGATCGAAATACATTTCCATCGGATACAGTCATGTTTATACTCCAGATACTCCTTCTTAAAGGAATCAAAAAGAATTTTTTACTCGATATTATTTCACTGGAGGATGCTCTGAAAGTAAGGATGAATATGACATATTATTTTACCGATAATGTCCTTGCTCTTTCAAAAAATTTTCCATTTCCTCGTGGGATCGAAGAAGCAGTCCGGCCAGATGAATTATACCATGTTTTTAAAATGAAACTTCATGGCCTGGCGGGACTTTTTATCCAGACCAGCTGGTTTTTTGTTTTTAAAGCTGAATATCCTTTCAGCTTTATCATCTACTGGGGAGGAGAAGGTAAAACTGCCGAAGTGTTTTATTTCCTGGAAAATAAATACACAGTCAAATAATCCTGTAAACCAACAGGAGAAGATGCTTTGATAAAAGCCGGATAAATAAAATAAATATTTTCTAGATTGTATCATTTCTACACAGCTCCAATCCATAAAGACTAATAAAATTGGGTAATAATGACTCGGTAAATCCGGTGCAAATTTTATCATGTGGATATTTGCAGCATTCATATATTCTACAAGTATTTCATTTTACCAGCATATCGACAATGCTAAATAATTCTTTATATTATAAGGAATTATATTATAACAAATAGCAAGTATTGATATGAATTGGCATGATTTTTGCTTATCTATTAATAGAATATAAGAAATATTTTTAAGGAGGTGTTATTATGGCATTAATGAGATGGAAAAACAGGGATCTATATGATCCATGGGCTGATTTTAAACAGCTCCAGAACGAGATCAATGAGTTATTCGACATTGACAGGGTTCCCACATCAAAAGGATTGTATGACCGGAGTATTGCCCTGCCCGTTGATGTCATAGAAACGGCAAATGACATCATCGTCACCTGCGAACTCCCGGGACTTACCGAAAAGGACATGGATGTGTCAATAACATCCAATGTTCTTACCATTAAGGGAACAAAAAAGGATGAAAGGGAAGAGAAGAAGGGGAAATTCTACAGGAAGGAATCCTGGTCCGGGAGTTTCCAGAGAACAATTTCATTACCCGGCTCTGTTAATGCAGAGAATATCAAAGCTGATTTTAATAACGGTATTCTAACCATTACCCTTCCAAAGAAGGAAGAAGCAAAACCAAAACAGATTACCGTTAATGTAAAGTAGAAAAGGAGGAATGAACTATGGAAACGAAACAAATAACCGGACAGGACCGCAGGGTATGTCCCTCCTGTTGTGATATCTATGAAGATGATGGGAAGATCATACTGAAAATGGAGATGCCGGGTGTGGAAAAGGAAAACCTGGATATTCAGATCGATGACAGCCTGCTGAAAATTCATGCCGGGAAAAACACACTTGAGTACAAAGACGCCAAATACCTGGTCAGGGAAATACGGGATGCAGATTATCATCATGAATTTACCATTGATGATACCATCGACAGGAATAAAATTGATGCAAAACTCAATCAGGGGATACTGACCCTTACCCTTCACATCAAAGAATCGGAAAAACCACGTAAGATAAACGTGGTGGCAAAATAATAATACACTACAGCAAAAAAGCCGGGGAAACCCGGCTTTTTTTTGCTTTTAATTATGATCTTTTAGCCAATTGCAAGAATCCAATAATAGTTATAGATTTTTTATAATTGGCTTTGGAGTATTTTTATTTTAATAAAAGGAATTGAAAATACTCCACTTTTGTATAGGTTGGTTCTTTCAGTAAATATGGTATTTTTACAAGTGCCTCCTTTGATAAAAATTTGATAAATTACTAAAAAAGAGGACATATGTTTATTGAGATTAAAACAAAAGAACAGATAGAACAGGTATCCCGGCTTGCCAGGAGTATATGGATTCCCTACTTTTCCTCAATGATCAATCCGGATACCCTGGTATCTATTTTTGAAGAAGTCCAATCGGTTAACGCTATTTCGGAGTACATAAAGAACGGGTATCTCTATTATTTTATCCATTCCGATAAAGAAGCTCTCCCTGAACCTGTCGGCTATTTTGCTTATCACCATAGACCGGAAGAATCCGAATTATTCTTAAGCAAGCTTTACCTTATCCCGTCGGCACGGAGGTGCGGGCATGGAGAAAGGGTCATGTCATTCCTGGCAGAAACAGCACGAAAAAACAAGTGTACCAGTATTACCCTGATTGTATTCGGGAAAAATGAAGGTGCAGAAAAAGCATACAGGAAAATGGGTTTCCGGCGTACGAAAACGATAAAACAAGATAGTGGAAGCGGCCATATTATTATTGATTATGCAATGAAAAAAGATATACCCCGAAAGTAAGACCGGCACCGAACCATACACCATCCGGTTACCATACAATTTCATTATCCTGATAGTGAAATAGACGCAGAAAAAATTGAATATGAGTAGTATCTCTATTATAATTTCTTTATACGTTCAGGAAAGGAGTGAAATATGAAAAGAATAGCGCTTTTTGGATATTTTTTTCTTCTCTTTTTATCAATCATTCTGTTTCCGGGTTGTAATAAAGAAAAGCAACATATTGTTCAGTTTGATGATACCGGTAAAACAGATGTGAATGACTCTGCCATGCATGATAAAAAACTCATGCTTGTCCAGAGTTACTGGACAAATTACAAGTGGGGAATCGATATTGAAAAGGGAGTAGTAAAAGCCCTTAATCTTTCCCAATCGATCCCGGATGAGGAACCGGTAAATAAAGGTGGTCTTGGTATAAAAGAAGGTATTGTCGCGAAAGCCGGCGCTTTTACCATTAAGGTAAAGATTGTCAATATGGATACGAAGCGGAGACCGGATGCTGAATGGAAAAAGGAGAGTGGAATAAAGACAATTGCGGAGATCGAGGCATTTAAACCGGATGTTGTCATTCTTGCCGATGATAATGCACAGGAATATGTGGGTAAAGCTATTGTCGGGAAATATCCCATTGTTTTCTGTGGTGTAAATAAGGAATACACCGAGTATTATAATCCCGGGGATGAAATGACAGGACTCCTCGAGCGGATGAATTTTAAAGAAACGGAAGAGCTTCTCCTGGGAATTTTCCCGGGTATTTCGAATATCGTACTCCTTACCGATACCACAGAGACCTCGGCACCGGTTGTAGACCAGATGAAAAAAGCAGACCTGCCGGTAGCGGGATTGGAAACATACCAGTTTACAATGTTTAGCGAGTATAAAACAAAGGTTCAATCACTAAAGGAAGTGAAACATACGGCGATTGCAATCTTTAACCTCAACTTTAAGGATATGAGTCAGGAAGAAGCAATAGCCTGGACAATAAAAAACAGCACCCTGCCGGAAATGACATTCCAGACAAACACGGTCGAAGGAGGTCTTCTCCTTACCTCCGCTGTATCCGGGGTGTACCATGGCGCAGAAGCGGTAGAAAAAGCATTTCGTATTATTGCCGGTGAAAAGGCTTCTTCAATTCCTGTTTCGATTCCGGAAAAAGGAGATGTGGCAATAAACCGGAAACGTGCAAACATGCTTGGCGTTTCAATTCCGGTAAGTATTTTAAATACTGCAATTGTGTATGAATGATGCAGGGGGAAAAAATAAATATGGCAGAAAAATCTATCATTATATCTCTCCGTATAAAACTTATCCTTTTAACAGGTTCTCTCCTTTTGCTTTCGCTTTTATCTATCACGATTTACAGTATGAGTACTACTTCCGTCGCATTGGAGAAATCCCTTCTTCAAAGAGCATCTGCAATAGGTTCAACAATAAATGCAGGCATTTCTGATGGGCTTAAATGGAGTAATCTGGGGAATATACCGGGTATACGGAATCTGCTCAACAGGGTAAAGGAGAAAAACGAAGGGATCGCCGACCTCTGGGTCCTGGATAATGATGGTATGATTCTCTTCGGTACGGACGAATCAGTCGAAGGGAAAACACCATCAGACCGGTACAGTATCGAGATGAGAACGTTGAAGAAGAAAAAGACCTATAGATATGAGAACATCTATGATACTGTTGAACCGGTCTTTAACCAGTTTAAAACAGACAAAGAAACCGGGGAATCATTAAAAGAAGGATATATCCGGGTAAGAATTCCTGAACACGAAATCATTGACAGTGTCAACTCCCTCGTATTTTCCTCCCTGGTTCTTTCGATAAGTTCCCTGGTTATCACCTTTTTTCTTCTCTACATAATTATCGGGAGGACAGTAGTAAAACCGGTACGGAATACAACTTATCTGTTAAAAAATATTGCCGAAGGAGAAGGAGATCTTACCGGCGGGATAGAGATTACTACTCATGATGAAATAGGGACATTAGCAAAGCATTTCAACGACTTTATTACCTCGCTTAACAACATGATCGGGCATATTAAAAATGTGACATACCAGACAAATACCTTCAGTAACGAGCTTTCTGAAACATCAAAGGAATCCATCTCTGCACTGGAAGAAATCCGGCGGAGTATTGCAGGGATGGGCACAAAAATTGACAGGTTGGATGGAGAGGTTTCTACGACAGGGACCGCATTGGAACAAATACATGATTTCCTTGGAAAAGTCCTGGATTATATTTCCTCACAGTCCATCTCGGTGAATGAATCTGCTGCATCGGTAGAAGAAATGACTGCTGCAATACAGAATATTGCAGGGGTAACAGAAACAAAATTCACTATTACAAAGGAAATGGAAGAAGAGGCCACTCTTGGTGAAAAGGAAATGAACAGGACGAAAATTCTTATGGATACGACGGCAAAATCGACGGAAACAATCCTTCAGATGATAAATACAATAAACAAGATTACCTCGAGTACCAACCTTCTTTCAATGAATGCTGCAATAGAAGCAGCCCATGCAGGGGAAACCGGAAAAGGCTTTTCCGTTGTTGCGGAGGAAATCCGTAAACTCGCCGCCGAATCGGGTGAGAATGCAAAACAGATTTCACAGCAGTTGAAAACTATCGTGGGAAATATTCACACGACAGATGAAGCGACGCAAAAGACAGGGCAGTATTTTTCCAGTATAATACAAAAAATAAGAAACGTTAATTCAAGCATGGAAGAAATAAGAAACAGCACACAGGAATTGGCTGCGGTAAGCAAGCAGATACTCCAGATGCTTTCAGGCCTTGTGAAAACGACAGACAATGTAAAAGCATCGTCTTCGGAAATGGAGGAACGCATAGAAAATATCGCTTCTTCTGTAAAAGAGATAAGCAGCGTGTCGACAGATACGAAATTTACCTTTGATGAGATGAAAAGCGCCCTTTCCCATGTGTATGATATGGTCTTAAAACTCGCAGAAAAGGGGAAACAGAACAATGAAAAGGCAAATGAACTAAATGAACTGGTAAGTAAATTTAAAACCCGGTAATACGTTAAAGATATGAGAAAAAAAGTTCTTCCAGTTCCTTATCCATATGGGGCACCTTAATAATTTTCAGTTTCTTTTTTTCTTTCACAATTGTATATAATTCCCCGGTCTCCTTGATCCCGGCAAGGAGTTCCTCTTCTATGGAAGATTCCGGCCCCTGTTTTAAGAAATTAATGTACCTGCTCAGCCGGAAAGCGGTAACAAGGGTTTTTGTGGAAAGGGAGTTGTTCCACGGGTATGCCGATGATCCCGCACACAGGCAGGGATCGATGCTCTCAAAAAGACTCATATCCTGAAAATCGGGGAGTCCCGGCACAGGATAAAAAAGAGAGATGCCGCTTACCGTGGGTCTTTTTGTAATGTATGCCAGATTCCGTGCAACAATTTCCCTTGTTTCGCCCCTAAGCCCGCAGATAAAATAGGTTATGGAAGGGATCCTGGCTTTATCCATAATGGAGAGAATAGTTTCATAGCGGGATAGCTGGAGCGACCTGTTTTCAGATGCAAGCAGCTCTTTATTTGTAGATCCCAGGGAAAGATTGACTTTTTTCAAACCGGAATGGATAAGCTTCTGCAAAAGAGGGGGAGTAAGGAGGGTATAATCGATCCCTGTCTCGACAAAAAAAGAGGAAACGTATAATGTTTCCTTTAAAAGGGTAAGGAGGGTAAAAAAATAGTCCGGTACAAGAAGGAGGTTATCATCCTCAAAGATGATGCATATCTCTTTTCCCTTTTCCCCTGTCCGGTTTCTTATCTCCTCTATGCCACTGATGCTTGTTTCCAGGGGAACGGTGAGCATCTCATTTTCCGCCCAATGAGTACAGAACCTGCATTTTTTCATACACCCCCTGGTAAAGCTGGTGGAGATATATACCTTATCTTTTGTTTCAGAGGTTATACTCCAGGTAAATATCATATCCCTTTCCGGTGTCTTTTTTCTTACAGGGGAATGCCGGATACTCCCCTTCTCTTTCCAGGACAGGTTCGGGACAGCAGTATAAGGGATTCCTTTTTTACGGAAAGCTTTTAAAAACAGCGGGATACCCGCTTCGGCATCACCTGAAAGCATGAAATCAATACTGTTGCTGCGCAGGAAAAAAGAAGGATAGACCGATACACCGGGCCCGCCTGCAATGACGGAAAGTGAGGGAGATACTTTTTTTATTTCATCTGCCAGGTTCAGTGTTTGTCCTGCATAACAAAAGGCAAAACATGAGAGAAAGACAATATCCGGCAGCAGGGAACAGATAAGACGGGCGGATTCCGAAAAACCTGGACCAAAGTGGTGGTATTGAGTGAAAAAAGAAATTTTACCGGTTTCACCGGGGACAAGATACGGGCGGAGGTGGGAAAGGGCATCCGGCAACTCTATACCCTTCCCCTTTTCCCTTGAGATGGGAAGATTGAAGTACCTCACATCGATTCCTTCCCTTTTTAATACCTCAATCAGACTTTCCGCTCCAAGACCGGAAAACCGGTGTTTCGTAAAATAGAAATCCCTTAAAGGGGGGATGGCAACAACAGCTTTCATATTCCTTTATTATCGATAAACAGAGATATCCACCGTATCAATATATACATCATCATTCTTGTTTTTCCCATTTGATTGAAACTTGAAAGAACAGTTTTCCGAAAAATGATAGTTTGCTGCATGAAGAATCACCGATTCATCAACAAGAACACCCCGGAGGGCTTTATCTGCCCAGGCAAAAACTGTATTCCAGGTGGTGCCATTATCATTGCTGAACAGCAGGTCCCACCCGTAATTCACCACATCTTTGTACCCTGTGGTATAATAAGTAAAGGTGATTTTTATCGCATCGGCATCAGATGCATCAAACCCGTTCATCAATTCCAATGCACCGTCCGTACTCTGGATATCCATTCCCTGCAATGTAGAATCTTTAAGATACAACTGATTCCAGAAACAATTATCCCCATTGCTTTGCCAGTTCCCGGGATCATCTTCCAGGTCAAAATCATCGGAGATGGTTGCCAGTTCAATAATCCGGACATTATCAAGAATAACATCACTGTCAGACAATCCGAGGTTAAACTCACACCGTGCATCATCATGGTCAGGTTGATTCATCGTAAATTCGAATGAAAAGGCTTGCATTTCCGTATCCAGGTGAAAGAGATGAGCACCTGAATATGAAGTATAGGGATCCGGATTACTGTATGCACCACTCCCGATATTTACCTCGATATCACGGGCAAGACCGGCCCTGGCATCAAATGTCACCTCATACCGCCTTCCCCTGTTTATTTCAACACCGGTCTGGAGGAATTGGACGTGCCAGCTTTCTGTACCGCCCCAGGCAATATCAACAACTATTTCACCTCCTGCAACATCCGCGGTGCCGGCAGCACCTTCATAAAATCCTGCTGACCACGGTTCATCATCAACCTGGAAATATCCGTTTGTAAGGAGATTCTCTTTCTTTCTGACAACGACATTATCGAGCCACAGTTCACTGGTATCTGTGCCCATGTCGAAACGGATTATGTCGTTTTCCGATGCATCCGCTTCCATGATAAAGCTGCATTCATAGTGTTCCATGGCAGGGGACAGCACAAAATCAAAGGGATAATAATACGTGTTGTTGGTAATAAGGACTTTTAATGGCCTGGCTGCCGCGGCACGGGCGTCAAAACTCACAACATACGACTCACCGGTCTCGAGTTTCAGGGAATTGAACAATTGCTGGCCATAATCATCGGGTGCAAGTTCCAGGAAGGTAATATGTGCTTCATTACCGGTATACTCGATCTCTGCCGACGGCCATGAAGGCTGCCAGGGATTGAAACTCCAGTAAGACCCTTCCAGGGAAAAATCACCATTAAGCAGTCTGTTGTATTTTACAATTCTTATATTATCGAGCCAGAGTTCATGGGTATCTGTTCCCAGGTTGAACTGGATGATATCATGTTCAGTCGCTTCATGTTCCAGGGTAAAGCGGAAAGAATAGGTTCTCGTGTTTGTTGACAGGGTAAAAGCTCCTGCCCCATACGTATTATAGGTCACACTGTTTAAGACAGCGGCATTCAACGGACGGGGTGCGGTGGAGCGGGCATCGAAGCTGACAATATACGATGCACCCTGTTCCAGCTCTATCCCTTTTGATAATTGCTGTCCCCAGGGATCTTCTGCCAGGGCAAGGTATGTTATATGCGCCTGGCTGTCTGCATATTCTATTTCCGCAGAAGGCCATGAAGGCTGCCAGGGATTGAAACCCCAGTCAATTTCACCATTAAAATTCTCTTCCAATACAACGGCATCGTCCTTTTCTGCTTCCGGTGCTTCCAGTTCAGAGTACTGCATCGCAATGTTATCGAGCCATATATCATCGGTACTGGCCCCGACATTAAAGACAATCCTGGCATCCGGATCCGTAGCATCATTCATCGTAAAGCCGAAGGTATACCGTGCCATTGCCGTTGTTATTCCCAGGGTTTCCGAAGTACTATAGACAGTATAATCGCCGTTACTTTCCGATACATCAACCTGGATATCCCGGGGTGCTGCGGACCGTGCATCAAAGCTGACCGTATACGTAATCCCGTGAACGATCCGGATATGTTCCAGGCTGAACTGCTGGCCGAAAAAATGCGGCGAAGCGATGCCATTATGGATAATATGGGCCTCTTCATTATTATATTCAACATCAGCTGCCGGTTCTTCCCAGTCATTCAAATACCATCCGTCCGCACCATCGCTGAAATCCGTATAGACAAGGTAGTCATTAATCATGTTTCTGATAAACCTGCCGCCCTCGGTAAGTTCACTGTTTTTCCATGGACCGTAGTACCGGGAATCCCAGTACAGGGCAGACAATGCCTCGCCTTTTATTGTCCATGCCCAGTTTGTCCAGGGGATTCCCCTTGTCTCCAGGATGTTGATGAGCCGGGTAAAATGATCGAAATCATATGACCATTCCTGCCAGTCATAATGCCCCGGGCTTATTTCATTTGCCCAGACGGGAATTCCCGCGTCATAGCAGGCGATAACATTATCGGCAATACTCAATTGATGTTCTGCCGTATACATATGGAAGGTATACATAAGGTTGCTCCCTGCCAATTCGTTCCCGATAACCTCGTGCGGATTCTGGGACCAGCAAGGAGTCCCGCAAAGAATAATGTTTGCCGGATGTGTTGCCCGGATCAAATCGACAAAATCTTGTGCATAGGGTTTTGCCGTTTCCCAGGAAAGGGAAGAGGAAGCAATCTCGTTGATTATCCCGAAAATGAGATTCGGGGGACCGGCTGCAACGACAGGTTGTGCCAAAAGCCAGTTATAAAACTCCATTTCAAGGGCATACGCTGCACCGCCAATCTGAAAATCCGCAGCATGCGTGTGGTAGCTTATCTCCAGATAAAGTCCCGCATCGATACATTCGTTAATGACTTCGAGGGTTTTTTCCTGTAAATAAGGCCGGAGGTAAGGATCATCATACGTGCCGTATTCCGCATACATGGCCAGACGTATTCCATGGACATTTTCATGATATGCCAGATTATAAATGGTATTGTTTTTAATGGTGGGAAACCATTTGGAACTGCTTATGGCTGCGAACCGGAGCCGGACCTTTTCACCTGTCACGGAAGATTTGATGTCCGGGCCATCAACATAAAGCTGGCCGTACATGGACACGGGGCTTATATAACCGGGCGGGGGTGATGGTGGTACTGTATCATCATAAGGCTTTGGAGCAATGGACAGGGGTGCAGGGGGATCCGTAGTTGAAGCAAACCAGATATAGTCCAGTTGCACATCACCAAAATCATTCTGGCTGTTCGAGATGATGGTCATGGTGTGGGTACCTGCCGTTAATGGAACACCGGGAACGATAATATCCTGGTTGTACCGGAAATCACCGCGGAAATCCAGTGGTGTCCCCAGCCCGTCTGCATAAAGCGATCCATCAAAATACAGATCGAAATTGATAATGCCATTGAATGTGATATCCCAGGTATCGGTTACAGGAACTTCTATTGTATAGGTTAATTCCTCGTCGGTCTGGATCGCCATAACCCTTATTCCTTCATACCAGTACGGATCATGGTCATAATTCATATCCACATCGACATCACTCCGGTAGATCAGATCGTAATTCCCCGGGCTGGTATCGACATATGAGGTGAAATCTTCTGCCTGGATTAAAATACTATTTGTTACAGGTGATTGAGCAAAACTTATTGCACAAACGGTCAATAAAAAGTAAATAAACGCTTTTTTCAAACCGTTATCCCCCTTTCTCTCTGTTTTACTCATTTTAGCAGATTCCCTGATATTGTATATAAGAGATTTGTCTGATTTTTCTCTCGTTTTTTTGGAGGATATATCCGGTTTTATTTTTCCCGGTTGTTATTTATACACATAAACGGCACCTGAATTTGAATAGTCGGGTGCACCCACAACAAAACACGCTATATCATCTGCTATTATTACGCTTTTTCCATAATTACTATCGTATTTACCAGATACCTCGATTTCTTCCCAATTTTTGTTATTCCGCTTATAAATATAAACAGAATCCCAGGCACCCACAATAAAACTATTCCCATCTGCTGCCATCGATACACTACAACCAAAATCATATGCATTATCCCGGGCAAAGATTTTTGTTTCATCCCAACCAGAACCATTCCATTTGTACACATACACTGCACCATTATCAGGAGTACCCGCAATAAAATTGTTCCCCTCTGTACTCATCGATACACGATAACCAAAATAATCGTCCTCATCCCCATCCCGGGCCAGGATTTTTGTTTCATCCCAGTCGGAACCGTTCCATTTGTACACATACACTGATCCCGCATACCATCCGTTATCATCATCTTCAGGAGCACCCACAATAAAACAGTTGCCATCGGCACTTATCGATACACTAGAACCAAAAGAATCGTATTTATACCCGTCCCGGGCCAGGATTTTTGTTTCATCCCAGCCGGAACCATTCCATTTGTACACATACACTGCACCCGAATCCGTTCCGTTATCATCATCCTCGGGAGTACCCACAATAAAACAGTTGCCATCGGCACTCATCGATACACTAGAACCAAAATAATCGTATCCATTCCCGTCCTGGGCCAGTATCTTTGTTTCATCCCAGCCGGAATCATTCCATTTATACACATACACTGATCCCGAATGAAATCCATTATCATCATCGTCCGGGGCACCGGCAATAAAACTATTCCTGTCTGCTGCCGCAGAGACTGTATAACCAAACTTTTCCCCGGCTTCTCCATCGGAAGCTGTTATTTTTGTCTCTTTCCAGGTGGTACCATCCAGTTTGTAAACATAAACAGCCCCGGTTTCATAAGTAATCCCTTTATCTTCAGGAGCACCCACAACAAGAGTTTTCCTGTTAGATGAAAGAGAAATACTCATCCCGAATAAAGCATTATAGCAGGAATTGGATGGTTGTATTATTGTTTCTTCCAGTATTTGAATTTGATACTCCAATTCGGTCATTGGAAATAACCAACAGGAATGTAAAATAAAACATATAATAATAGAGATGAGAATGGTAAACAATATACTTTTTTTCATGCATCATAGTATAGCACAATTATCTTTACTGTTCAACAGAAGGGGTGTGATGTGGTGATGGGTGCGATTTCCCAATCAGGTTTTTTTAACAAAAAACCGTAACTGCTCCCCCGATAGTAACCACTAATCGGCACTAATCGACACTAATAAATCTACAAATTATTTGTGCTATTTCATTATCACCCAAATGCTTTGTCGCTTTCTCCTCAACATTGGGTTCGTTGATGCACGATAGTAATTTACAAGGTACTGGGGCTGTCCAAAAAGCCGGAGAGTATAACCAATCATCGTTGAGAATACACTTCATCCCCTTTCTACTGTAAAAAGA
>JAFGQK010000094.1 GCA_016935735.1 Spirochaetales bacterium
AAGTCACTCCGGAAGTCACTCCGGAAGTCACTCCGGAAGTCACTCCGGAAGTCACTCCGGAAGTCACTCCGGAAGTCACTCCGGAAGAAACCCCGGGTCCCGGGAACGGACAGGCAATATTGCTTGAAGCAGAGGATTATACGAATTACTATGATACGACATCAGGGAATGAAGGGAATACTTATCGGACTGATGATGTTGACATTGAACCATGTGCAGAAGGCGGCTACAATGTCGGGTGGATAACACAGGGTGAATGGCTTGAGTTCACAATTTCAATTACGGAAAATGATATTTTTGATATCTATGTAAGGCTGGCAAGTCCCAGTGCAAATGAACAGGGTTTTTATATTCTCCTTGATGGTAATGATGTGACAGGTTGGATTGCACGGCCAAATACCGGTGCATGGCAGAGCTGGCAGGATGCTGTAGCAAATAATGTATCAATCACACAGGGAAATCATACCTTGAGAATCTTTATGAATGGTGATTTTAACCTGAATTTCCTCTATGTCGTATCTGCAACAGATCCGCCTGGACCGACAGAACCGCCGGGAGCATTACCGACATCCACACCACCCCCGGGATATCAGGGTATTGTAAACCAATACGGTCAATTACAGGTTATAGGAACAAGCTTGTGCGATCAGAATGGGGATCCGGTGAAATTAAAAGGGATGTGTTCCCACGGATTACAGTGGTATCCGTTTATGGCTGAACATACCATTCATAACCTGGTGTATGACTGGGAAATCCAGGTCATAAGACCGGCGATGTATATTGAGGATTATAAGAATGGTGATTACTGGGGAGGCTATGTTGCTCAACCTGAATATATGAAATCCAGGCTGGTTGAAATGATCGAGGATGCACTTGATGCCGGCATTTATGTCCTTATCGATTGGCATATCCATAATGATCCAACCAACTTCACTGTCCTGGCAATAGACTTTTATGAGGAAATGGCGACAACTTATGGCGGGTATCCGAATATAATCTATGAAATATGTAATGAGCCGGAAAATGTCTCCTGGGATACAGTAAAAACCTATGCAAACGATGTCATACCTGCTATCAGGGCGATTGACCCGGACAATATCATTATTGTCGGAACACCAAACTGGTGCCAGGATCTGGATACGGCCGCTAACTCACCTCTTACAGGATATACCAATCTGATGTACGCCCTGCATTTTTACGCAGGCACCCATGGCCAGTCAATCCGGGATAAAGCGGATTATGCCCTTGACCATAACCTCCCGGTTATTGTATCTGAATGGGGAACAAGTGATTCAACAGGAGGATCAAATGGTGTTAACTATTTCCCTGAATCAGACGTCTGGGTCGCGTGGATGAACCAGAGGAATCTCACCTGGATCAACTGGAATTTCAGTAATAAGCCGGAATCCTCGGCAGCCCTTGTCCCCAGTGCGAATTTAGGAGGACCATGGGAAGAATCAGATATTTCAGCTTCAGGTCAATACATCAGGGCCCTGATTTCTTCTATTGATCCGACACCGGAAATCACCCCCGAACCTACACCCACCCCGGCACCGGGGGAACCATGTTCTCCATCAACCCCGATAACAATCGATTTTGTCAAAGATGGTACCGGGGAGTTCTGCTGGGAAACATCCTCTTTAGGGAATTATATAAACTCCTGGAACCTGGATTCACTCCTGGTAAATGGGGTTGATTTTACCAATGTCTGGACTGGCAGTTCGAGTTTCCCTGCAAAAATAGATGGGAAGTATTATGTGTACTATAAAAGTTCTGTTTCATGGGGACATTTTGAAGCGAAAAACTAAAGATTTTAACAGGTAGATAAAAGGGCTCCTTATGTATAATAAGGAGCCCTTTTTTATTCAGAAAGCAGAGGATAAAAGCCGGGAAGTATACAGAATACCGTTAAGTGAGTCTGAAAACACCAGAATACTTTAAAAAGAATGCCACCGTATATAGTATAGCGGGGACACTTGTAATACAACACCATATAGGTGTATAAAAGATTTTAACTACGTTTTTTGCAGTGCATTCTTTAAAGCATATGATGTAATGTTAAACCTGTCATAATGTTGACTAAAAACGATGTCCGCAGTGTACTGTCAAAGATTGTCGATTCTTTTTGATTTTCATATCCCAATAATCCCAGGATGTGAGAATCATATACCAGTGATATGAGTCTGAAGGTAAATACCCTGTCCTTTATAAGTACTCTCTCCTTGATAAATGTCTTTAAAGAATAGAGGTCTCCTTTATCAGTAATCGTACATTCCCGGTTATGTGAATATGAAAGTAACAGCTCCGTCACAGCTACATTATTCCCTTTAAAAACCGAATAAAAACAGCGTTCTATACCCATACCGGGGAATGCAGACAGAAAAAAATCTTTCATTCTGTTAATATCCCGCAAATACCCAAGACTGCGGTAAATAGATAATAATTGTATGATATATTGCGTATTTTGAGGTAAAAGAGAACAACTTAAAGATTGATGTTGCGGGATATCTTTGTCCGGACATCCGCATGACATTCTGATTACCGGTTCCGTATCGAGGGTGATTATTTCAGGAACCTTTTTATTCTGTAAATGTTTAAGTAGTATATCGATAGCTTTTTCCCCTATTTTAAAAAGGGGACGGCGGACAGTCGTTAAAGGAGGATCATGGTACCTGCTGTCCAGTTGATCATCGAAACCTACAACTGCTATCTCTTCCGGCACCCTGATATTTCTGCTGGCGAGCTCTTCGATTGCTCCCATTGCCATATCATCATTTGCACATACAATTGCATCCGGTGTTATATGCCGTTCATCAATAAGGATTTGAACAGCCTTTTTCCCCGATGTATGTACAAATGACCCGGGAAAGACCAGATCGGGGTTTATATCGATATTATTGTTCATTAATGTCTTTTTATATACCTGGAAACGTTCCTGTGAATCCGTATTCCCGTCAGGGCCCGAAATAAAAGCAAAGGTCTTACAGTGATGTTCATTTATTAAATGCAATATTATCTTTTCAAGTCCCTTTCCATTATCGATCACGATTGAAGGAATAGTATCAAGAATCGCGGAAATACTGACAACAGGGACCGGGGTAAACTTTGATAAAAAGTGCACTATATCGTTTTTTGAGGAGTATAATCCCAACAATCCCGATTCTATGATTATTCCATCTATACAATCATGGAGAATGAAATCATAGAGATAATTACTCCGGGATTCATATTTTTTTGGGGAATTTAAACTACCGCCGACAAACGTAATAATATTTACATTTCGATTTCGGCCCGCTTCCTCGAGTCCTGCAATCAGTTCAATATGATAGGGAGAAGATATCCAGTCGATCAGAACCGCAATAGTATAATTTTTATTATTCATAAAACCTCTTTGCGAAAATGATAATGTAAAACGGTAAAGCAATCAATTATATGAAAAGAAATACCTGATTCCCGCCGGGAAATCATTGAGAAACACCGGCATCGCCGGAAATATCAAGCGGAATCGTCAGGGTCCCGATTGTCGAGGTAAATTCAAATTTCCCTTTCACTGCATAACTTACCTGTTTTTTCCCTGTAATACTGTTCAACAGGGATGCATTAATCTCTGCGGTGAGTTTTGTCCTGTTTGTTTTGTTTGATTGTAAAAGAATACCCTGTTTTTTACTCTGTATGATCTTTGAGCCGGAAAAATAAATGACGAAATCAAACAATGCCATGGTTATATCGAAATCATTCGGATTAAAGATATCCAGTGTAATGGTAAGCTTTGGGGGCATACTGATGACCGGCTCGATTCTTGCAATGGTAATCCGGGGTAATTGGGGCAAGGTAATAGCATCATCTACATGAACAGGAGATTCCTCATTACCCAGGAACGAATCATATTCCACATTTCCTTCCAGTGTAACATCCAGTTTTTCCCGGGAAAACATATCCGGGACAACCTTTGCAATATCCGTGAATGCAACAACAATGGGAATATCGATATAACTCACCGATCCGGCTTTTATCTGTTGTACTGTTTTATTGGTTATGGAGAGAAGGCTGTTTTTATTAACAAAAAGATCATAATCAAATCCTTTAATTTCCAGCCAGAAAGGATTGGGATTATCGACTTTTATCTTCACATTATAGGTAAATCCGCATATGTCAATTGTGCCGGTTGCCGCATCTGCCAGGGCAATGGCGGGAAGCTGCGGAACGGGGATGGTACCCGAACTATCCACAGATTTTTGTGCAGATTTATTATTCCTGGTAAAAGTACAATTACAGGTGATTGTATAGTGAAGTTCTTTCTTATCAATAAAGGAAACAGCGCTTTTAGCGAGCTGAATAAAATCAACAGAAAATCTTCGTTCCATGGATACTGTTTTCCCGGCAGGTATTGTCACGGGATCCTGTTCTTTTTTAGCTTCTACAATCTCTTCTTCTATGCCTGCTTTATAGCTTAATTCAGAAAGTACCAGGTTATAGCGATTGTGATTGGTCATGGTGATGCGAAACCCGGTTTTTAATCCGGTCATTGAAAAATCTAAAACCTTGCCTTTTTCGATTATAATATCAACATTGATATCCTCTTTTACCTGTTTGCTGTCAACGATCTTTATATATCTGGATAAATCTGCACAGCCGGAAAGCAGGCAAAGAAGACCGGCGAAAACTGCTATTTTTAACACTATATTTTTCATATTTCTACTCCTTTTATATAAGCCGCATTTAAGGGAATTCTACTGAAAAAACCGGAATAATCAAGACATTTTACTGCAACAACCGGAAAATTTTATTCCGCTTCTTTGTATTGCAGCAGGAAAAAACCCCATCCAAGCATAACCAGCCAGATAGCATTGAGTATACCTCCACACATGGCAAAGATCATGGCAATGTTACTGATTGCCGGGATAAAAGTTACCGACACATCATTGATTAATAAAAGCGTAAAGCCGGTAATTCCTGCAAAAGCAGTCACTCTATTAAAAATTTTACTTCGCAACATCACGATTGATATTAAAATGCCTGCAATCTCTCCAGGGAAAAAACCAATGAACGTTCCTGGAGTATGGCTTTTTTATTTATTATATTATTTTTCTTAATTTTATTTCGATTTCTTTGAAATTTTCCCGGATTTTTACATTCGTGTACATGCAAACCCGCCTGATTTTTAACACGATACAGCCGTGTTCTTTCCTTTTATTTTTTTAATATGAAAATTCATGCCTTGTATGAGGGGCTGACATAGGAGTAGGTTGAATATCCTAATCTAAATTATGTGTTTCTCTCTATACATTTTTTTATTCTTCTATTCTTTTTTTTGGCGTAATCATCTGTGACCTGTATCTTTCTTTATCGATTTTTATCATTTTTTTCCCAAAAAATACTTGAATAGAATCGCAAGTTTCGTTATTATGTAGTGCATTCAAATAACAAAAGGAGCTGACATTGGAAAAGAAAAAAGATCTGGAAATAGTCATTGCAGGTCATACCTGCCTTGATATTATTCCTGCATTCACTATTGAAGAAGTGGAAAATCTTACAGATGTTCTTGTGCCAGGAAAAATGATTAATATGGGCGAATGCGTCGTTGTTGGCGGCGGGCCGGTGACAAACGCGGGAGTATCAATCCGGAGGCTTGGTGTAAAGACTGAATTAATCGGGAAAATAGGGAGCGATAATTTCGGTAAGGAAATCCTTCGCTGGTACGAAGAACAGGAGGGGCATTTCGAAGGGATAAAGGTAGTGGATGGTGAATCAACATCATATACTATTGCAATCTGTATCCCGGGAATTGACCGTTTTTACCTGCATCATTGCGGGGCAAATGATACCTTTGGGTATGATGATATGAATTTTAATATTGTGGAACGTTCAAAGTTGATGCTTTTCGGTTATCCGCCATGGATGAAAAAAATCTACGAAAACACGGGGAGTGAATTAACGAAAATTCTCAAGAAAACAAAAAAGCTTGATACCACTACTGCACTCGACCTCTCACTTCCCGATGTGAACAGTCCTGCCGGCCAGAAGGACTGGATGGCGATTCTTAAGGACTGGGTTCCGCTGTCGGATATTATGGTACCCAGTGCAGAAGAGCTGTTTTATTTTCTTTATAAAGAGAAATTCCTTGAAAAAAAGGCCAATCTTGGGGCCAGGGAAAGTGTCCTGGATAATATGACGGTAAATGAAATTTCCACTATGGGAAATGATTTAATACAAATGGGCACAGGAATTGCGATGGTAAAATGCGGGAACAGGGGCCTGTATGTCCGTACAGCAGGAAAAGACCGGCTTAAGAAATTAGGTGCAGCACAATGTTCGGATCTGGAAAATTGGAGTAACCGTGAACTCTGGTTCCCTGTTTACAGGGAAGAAAAGTTTGTCGGTGCACTGGGTTCCGGGGATTCTGCCATCGCGGGATTCCTTTCTGCATTTATCCGGAGCCTGTCCATTGAATCCTGCCTTCGCTATGCAAATGCAGCCGGAAGTATGAATGTTACCGTCCCCGACGGGCTTTCGTGGAACAAGGGATTCGACGATTTAACGAAGCGGATAAAGGCCGGATGGAAGACAAAAGATATACAGATTGATGAGGATGGATGGAAGTTGGAGAATGGATTCTGGGTCGGTCCGGATAACCAGGGCAGATGGGAAACATAGAACGGGAAGAAGACTGCCAATTGTCATGAAAATAAGGCGGGTGTCAGAAGGGTAATAATCAGGAACCGGAATCCGGTTCCTGATTATTTATATCAAATAAGCAATAGAAAAAAACAATCAGCAAAGAACATTGCTGGGTAATATTATAAATAGAAGGAGATAAAAGATGGCAAAAAAAAGGGATGAATTTATTGCCAGTATAATAGAAAGCATGAGTTTAGCAGAAAAGGTCGGTCAGCTTTTGACATTTACCTGGCGTGGCACGATGTTAACACCGAGTGGGATTGAACAGATTACACGGCTTTTCTGCGGCGGGCTCTGCCTTGAACCATATGCAATCGAGACCTGTAAAAACCTTTACTGGGGTAATTCACAGCTGGATCTGAATTTTAAAAAACCCAGGGATTATTTTACCATATCAAATACCTATTTTGACGGCAAAACCTTTGGAATAAGTATTACCCCGGAAGAATACACAAAGGCATTGAATAAACTCCAGAAAATCGCCCTTGAAAGACCGTCTAAAATACCCCTTCACATGACCATTGATTTTGAAGGGGATTTCAAGAATGATTATATGTCTGGCGGCATACGTCAATTCCCCGGTCCAATGGGAATGGCGGCTATTGGCGATACGGATATGACCTATAAAATAGGGTTGACTATTGCAGAACAATTAACTGCAATGGGCATCACCCAGATGTATTCACCGGTCTGCGATGTGAATACGAATCCGAAAAACCCGGAAATAGGGGTCAGATCGTTCAGTGATGACCCGGGGTTATGTGCAAAACATGCTGTTGCTTTAATTAAAGGTCTCCAGGACGGCGGTATTGCTGCATCCGCTAAACATTTCCCGGGCAGGGGAAATTCAGGTACCGATGCCCACGATGAACTGGAAGTGTTAAATATGAGTAAAAAGAGGATACAGGAAGTTGATCTGGTTCCCTTTAAAGCGGCGATTGATGCCGGGGTAAAGGCGATTATGACAGGACATTCGATTTATCCTGCATATGATGATACCTATCCTGCAACATTATCGGGAAAAATCCTGACCAGTCTTTTAAGGGAAGAACTCGGATTCAAAGGGGTGATTGTTTCCGATGCAATCGGTATGGCGGCAATTCTAAAAAAATGGCCACTGCCAAAGGCCTGTGCAATGGCAATAAAAGCAGGGGTGGATACCATCCTGTTGAAAGCCGATGACGAATCCAGGTCCCAGTGCTTCTTCGGGATTAAACAGGCTGTTGAAAAGGGTGAATTATCAGAAGAAAGAATCGATGAGTCTGTAACACGTCTGTTACGGATGAAATATGACCAGGGTTTGTTTAAAACAGCCGGGGAAAAGGATCCGAAAAAAACCTCTACAATTACAACAAGCCAGAAAATCATAGATTTCTCCCGGGATGTTGCACAAAAAGCCCTGATCCTTATGAAGAACGAAAACAAAACGCTCCCGCTTAATACGAAGCAGAAAATACTGGTAATCGAACAGAGAATTCCGTATGAGTTTGTTGGAAAGGATCCTTATAACCATACACATATGTTCTGTGAGGCCATGGTAGGCCATTCGCCGAACCTGATTCTGGCAGACACTGCGTTCTCTGCCTATGAAGATGAGATTGCAGAGTGTCTTAAACTCGCCAAACAGGCGGATATCGTTGTGATGACCAATTACTATGCACGAATCGTTAAATCAGGAAACAATCTATTACTAGCCAAAAAGTTAAAAAAGGCGGGACACAAGGTCGTTGTCGTAACCAATTCTCCGTATCTGATCGGTACGACAGATGATGCAGATGCGGTTGTCTGCAACTTCAGCGGAACACCGGATTCAATAAGGGTTTCAACAGATTTACTCTTCGGTAAAATCAAACCCTGTTCCACAACAAAAGTGCCGGTAAAACTGGAAATACAGAAAAAAGCCCCCTTAAAAACACTCAAAGCCAGGAAAAAAAATCCGTTCGGTTTGAGCGGATCCTGATAAACAGTGGATTTAATCCGGGAAAAAGAAAGCCAGATATAAAACTATTGAATAAGAAACCAGAAACAAGAGGATAGAAGGAGGGAATGACCTGATGGCAGAGCCATATAAACTGAAAATTCACGATATTTTCACTATCTCGGGGGCAAAAATATCCGAGATTTATAATGAAAACAAAATGACCGTTCATTTCCAGGGAATGTCAAAGACGATAGAATTCCCTCACACTATAGCTCTTCAGGGCGCACCGACCTGTTCAATCGGGATATCACCGGAGGGTTTATACAATAGATTGAATGATGCGGGCAGACTTATTAAGCTAAATCAGAATGCCGTTCAGCTCGGTTCTGCTCCTTTTATCCGTATTGATGACCAATGCACGATGCTTACGACAAGAAATCCGAAAACAGTGGAAGCTCTGGATGATGTACCTGCTTTACAGAATTACTATCATCAACCGGTTCAGGAAAAGCACGTTTCGATTTCAATTGCAACACCCCTGGCAGAAATCGCATATAAAACAGGCAAGGTGAAAGTGACAAGAAGAATAATCTCTCCTTTGCTTGTAAAAAATGTCCAGGCCCTGACTCCCTTTGGTGTGGAAGAGTATGAAGTAACGAATACTGCAAAGAAACCTGTGGAAATAACAGTAGTATTACCCAGACCAACCCTGGTGAATCTCCAGGAAAAAGAATTAAAACCCACAGACCAGGACAGTGTTTATGTCTGCTCTGCCCCGGTAAAAGGCCATGTACATGAGGAATTTAAAGACCAGGGCATAAGGGGTGTGATAATGGGGAGTAAAGATTGTGCAGACAAAATGGTTATCGCAGTACCGGAGTTAAAAAATGTTACCATAGATACACAACCCTATTTTTACCTGAACAGGTATAAACAGGATTTATTGCTAACTCCCGATGGGAGCTTTTATGAAAAGCACGGGCCTTTACCTTATAATGATTATGGGGCAGCGATAAGTCTTGCGTTTTCACTGCAACCGGGACAATCAATGATAATTCCCTTTGCCATCGTCCTGGACTTCCCACAGCAGCGATATATCGACGGTACAAGATTCGACCGTAAATATATGAAAAGCTATAAGGATAAAAAGACCAGAACAATGGATATGGTGAAAACCGCGCTGGATAACTATACCGGTTGGTGGGAACGGACAATAACGATCCAGAAAAGGATATTCGATCTTATCCAGCAGAGTCCTTCCTATAAAAAGGACAAAAACGGTGCATTAAGGATACTCAGGCTCATTTTAAATGAATTCAGTTTTCCCCTGTCAAATGCTGCTGTCTGGATAGAAGACAAGGACGGGAAAGATTCTGCAAGGTTCCTGGAATGTTTTGACTACTCTTATATAGATCCGTCGGATGTTGACTGGTATTCCATGATAATCCTTTTTCTTTTTCCTGATATTGAAAAGGAACTCTGCCAGCGGTTCATCGATTCGATTCTTGATGAAGATCTCTCTATGCGTTTCTATCATCTCCATTCATCCTTTGTCGAAGCACGATTACATTATGAAACCTATCCCGTGGAATATGAAGATGTCGTCATGACCCAGATCAGGGACGCTGTTAAGATAAAGGGGAGTGTTGCACATGACCTGGGTATGATGCCCAGGGGGCATGCATTGCGAAATAAAAACGAATATGGCTGGTACAATAACAATTACTGGGTGGATCTTTTTCCCAAACTTGCTACAAGGGTCTTACGTGATGTGAAATTCACAGGCGATCTGGAGTTTCTGAAAAAGAACTGGGAAACCCTTAAATTCGGATTTGAACATTTGAAAGAACTTGATATTGACGGGGATGGTATCCCCGAAGGAAATCCCGAAGAAGTGAAGAATACCTTTGATAATTTAACCCTGTTTGGTGTGGATGCCTATGATACGACGATTTACATGGCCGGCTGCCAGGCAATGATGATTATGGCCGGCATGATGAAAGATACATCAGCAGAGACCCGGTACAAAGAGATTTTTGACAGGGTTTCTGCAAGTTATGAGAACTTGTGGAGAGATACAGAAAACAGAAACGGCCTCGGACTCCATTATTACATAACCTGCTATGACCCTGAAACAGGAGAAATAAACGAAGATGTATGGATTAATCAACTGGATGCCCTGTGGGCTCTTATTGCAATGGGAGAAGAACCCTTCATTCCTGATGCAAAAGTAAAAAAGATCCTTAAAACTATTTATGACAATAACCGTACGACAATGGGCTGGTGTATGACCAGAACAAAAGACGGGGAAGCAGTGGAATCTGAACAGGGACAGGATGTGTATACCACCTCCAACTATGTTTTTGCCCAGTTACTCGACTATTACGGCATGGTGAAGGAAAGCAAGGAAGTATACAAAAAAATGGATGAGGTCGTATTCCAGTATGCCAATTCACTCATTACCCCGGATAATTTACGGGCAGAACTCGAACTTGAAGAAGGAGAAGACCACCCGTCACCCCATTATATTGTGGCGGCGTATCCCAGGCCGGGTGCGATATTCACCCATATCGTGATGCAGCATATTAAAGAACTTCAAAATTTGAATAAGTCGAAGAAAATAGATAAAAAGGAATTACTTGCTTTTGCTAAAAATTTAATGAAGTAATAACTATATTTTAAACGCAATAAAAATTCTATTTACCCGGGTTTGGCAGTCTTGCAGGGAAACGGATTGAATATATGATTGAACATGTACCAGCCTGACAATGAATCAGCTTTTTTTTCGCCATTTTTCTTTATTTTTTTTCGTCGAAGGGCTTGCAGAGAACCATTAGTTTTACTATCATTAAAATCCTTATAAAAGCATAAACGGAGACGACAGGATAGTATTAGAATAACGAAGAAAGGAATGGGAGACAAGAATGCCGGAAAAAGATGATTTCATTGCCCAAAAAATAGCAGGAATGAGCCTGGAAGAAAAGGTTGGCCAGTGTTTAACATTTACCTGGAGGGGTTGCATCATAACACCAAGCGGGGTCGAGCAGATAACAAAATTACATGCCGGGAGTCTTTGCCTTGAACCTTATGGGCTTGAAACCTGTAAAAACCTTTACTGGGGCAATTCGCAAATAGACAGGAATTTCCAGAAACCACCGGATTATTTTGATATAGCAAAAACATATTTCGACGACAATAATCACGGCATAAGTGTCACCCCGGAAGATTACACCGAATTCCTGAATAAACTGCAAAAAATCGCCATGGAAAGGCCATCCGGGATACCTCTTCATATGACGATTGATTTTGAAGGTGACTTTAAGAATGATTATACAGCAGGTGGTATACGGCAATTCCCGCCTCCCATGGGTCTGACAGCGATTGGTGATGTTGATATCACCTACAAGGTGGGATTAACTGTAGGAAAGCAATTGAGTATTATGGGGGTGACACAGATATATTCCCCGGTATGTGATGTCAATATCAACCCGAAAAATCCGGAAATCGGGGTAAGGTCATTCGGTGATGATCCGGGGATTTGCGCAAAGCATGCTGTTGCCCTGGCAACCGGATTCCAGGATGGGGGCCTGGTAGCAACTGCAAAGCATTTCCCCGGCAGGGGAGATTCCTCAACAGACGCTCATGATGTGCTTGATGTTGTTAATGCGGATAAAAAGAGAATGCACGAGGTGGAATTATATCCCTTTAAAGCAGTAATCGATGCCGGGATAAAAGGAATCATGACAGCACACACCATATACCCTGCATACGATAACACCTACCCTTCGACATTAACAGGAAAAATTCTGACCGATCTATTAAGAAACGAACTTGGATTCAATGGTGTCATCGTTTCCGATGCTATAGGTATGGCTGCTATTTTAAAGCAATGGCCGCTTCCCAAAGCATGTATCATGGCTATAAATGCCGGGGTAGATACAATTCTTTTAAAGGCAGATGATGAATCCAGGTCCCAGTGCTTTTTTGGTATTAAGCAGGCAGTGGAGAAAGGGGAACTCCCGGAAGAGAGACTTAATGATTGTGTAAGACGGATTCTGAATATGAAATATGACCAGGGACTATTTAAAAAAGCCGGAAAGATGGACCCGGAACAGACCAAGGCCGTTGTAAGAAGCAAAGAAGTTATCGATTTCTCCATGGATGTTGCGAAAAAAGCCCTCATGATTATACGGGATGATAAAAAACTGCTCCCATTAAATAAAGAACAGAAAATACTCGTTATAGAACAGTGTATTCCTTATGATTTTCTTGGGAAAGATTCCTACAGCCACCCCCATATGTTCTGCGAGGCCATGTCCACTCAATCAACCAACCTTATCCTGGATGATACCCAATTCCATGCAACAGAAGAAGATATCGAAGAAAGCCTCGAGCTGGCAAAACAGGCGGATATAGTGGTAATGACCAATTATTATGCACGAATCGAAAAGAGAGGGAATAATCAGGCACTCGTAAAAAAATTAAAAGAGGCAGGACATACCGTAATCGTTGTGACCAATTACCCCTATCAGGAAGGTACAACAAAGGAAGCCGATGCAGTTGTCTGTAATTTCAGCAGTTCGCCGGATTCCGTAAGGATATCGACCGATCTCCTTTTTGGAAAAATAAAACCTTATGCAAAAATGCCGGTAAGTAATGCATAACCAGGTATGTCACCGGAAACTACTGTATAAAATGAAAAGAAATCAATTGGCGGGGATAGCTACATGAAAGCTCCAATGAGTACATCCTGTGTCTCTTATAATTGGGAAAAGGGATGTTTTCCCCTTTTCGATTCAGGAAAGAGTGCTCCTTTATACACAGATACTTCAGACTTTGGGATATACCGGGCAATGCAGCATCTCCAGGCTGATATTTTACGTGTTACAGGCGTAAAGCCGAAACTTTTTACCGGAAACAATCTCCTGTCAAACAATATGGTGATTGCAGGAATGCTGGGGAAAAGCCCCCTTGTTGACAGACTTGAACAGGAAAAGAAGATTGATACCGGGGATATTGCAGGACGGAGAGAGACTTTTCTCCTTCAAGCAGTGGAAAAACCCTTTCCCGGCGTGGATATGGCTCTGATTATCGCGGGGAGTGATAAACGTGGTACTATTTATGGTATTTATGATCTTGCCGCCTGTATCGGGGTTTCGCCATGGTACTGGTGGGCCGATGTCCCGGTGCAGACCCGGACAGCACTTTTTATTTTACCCGGGCGACACACATTAGGGGAGCCTGCTGTCAGATACAGGGGTTTCTTTATCAATGATGAGGCCCCGGCACTTACCAGATGGGCCTATGAAAAGTACGAAGGTTTTAATCACATCTTTTACGAAAAGGTATTTGAACTGCTTTTGCGTTTAAAAGCGAATTTTCTCTGGCCTGCGATGTGGGGAAAGGCATTTTATGATGACAACCCGTATAGTCCCACGCTTGCCAATAAATATGGAATCGTTATCGGGACATCGCATCATGAACCCATGATGTGTGCACACGAAGAATGGAAGCGTTACGGTAAAGGCCCATGGAATTACGAAAAAAATGAAGCGGCTTTAAAGGAATTCTGGACCAGGGGGATTAAACGCATGGGTAATTATGAAAGTATCGTTACCGTTGGCATGCGTGGTGACGGAGATGAACCTATGACAAAGAAAGCAAATATCTCCCTGCTGGAGAAAATCATCGCCGATCAACGGGAAATCCTCTCCCGGATAACACGAAAAGATCCCCGTGAAATCCCCCAGATATGGGCGTTATATAAGGAAGTACAGGAATATTACGATAAAGGAATGAGGGTGCCGGAAGATATCACCTTAATGTTGTGTGACGATAACTGGGGAAATATCCGCAAACTGCCGGCACGGAAAGAGATGAAGCGGGATGGGGGTTATGGAATATATTACCATTTTGATTATGTGGGAGATCCCCGGAACTACAAATGGCTTAATACCAGTCCCATTCCAAGGGTGTGGGAACAGATGCATCTTGCATTTGAATATGGGGTGGACCGTATCTGGATCGTGAATGTCGGGGATATCAAACCGATGGAATTTCCCACACAATTTTTCCTGGACTATGCATGGAATCCTGCTCAATGGCAGTTGGACCGGTTAAGCAGCTATACAGAGATGTGGGTGGAACAACAATTCGGGCCCGAACATGCTGCTTCAATTGCAGGGATTATTGCAAGTTATACGAAATACAATGGGCGCCGAAAACCGGAATTGCTTTCACCGGATACCTACAGCTTGATTCATTACCGGGAAGCAGAAACAATTGTTGCAGAATACAATAAACTGGCATCACTGGCAGAGCAGATATATAAGGCACTCCCTCCCGAATACAGGGATGCCTATTATCAGCTTGTATTGCACCCGGTATTGGCCTGTGCAAACCTGAATGAATTGTATGTTACCGCAGGGAAAAACCATTTGTATGCAAGACAGGGAAGAGCTGCAACAAACGACCTTGCTGACAGGGTAAAAGAGTTATTTGAACGTGATGAAGAATATACGCATTACTACAATAAGGTAATGGCCGGGGGTAAATGGAACCATATGATGGACCAGATACATATTGGTTATACATACTGGCAACAACCGGACAAAAGCGCAATGCCGGAAGTAAAAAAGCTTACCATTCCCGATTTACCGGAAATGGGTGTTGCGATAGAAGGCTCTGACAGCTGGTGGCCCTTTGAGAAAAGTGAGGCAGTGCTGCCCGGGTTTGATTGCTTTAAGCGTCAGAGCCGTTATATAGAGATATTCAACCGGGGACAGAGCTCTTTCACCTGTAACATCCAATCCGGAGAACCATGGGTACTCATCAATCCTGTTCGGGGTACTGTCGAGAAAGAGAAACGGGTGTGGTTACATGTCGATTGGGAACGTGCACCAAAGGGGACTCACCGGGTTCCCATCACCATTACCGGACCCGGTATGAACATTACTGTTCATGCAGTAATCTTTAATCCCGAATTCCCTGAACGTGATAAGATGCTGAATTTTGTTGAAGGAGACGGTTTTGTTTCCATGGAAGCGGAACATTATACCCGTGCGGTGAATAAGAAACCGGTGGAGTGGAAGTGCATTCCTGATTTAGGCCGGACACTCTCGGCCATGACCCCTTTCCCGGTTACCGCATCCAGCCAGGCACCGGGCGGGGACAGTCCCAGACTTGAATACCATATACATCTTTTTACAGCCGGGGAAATAAAAGTGCGGGTATATCTTTCCCCAACCCTGGACTTTTTCGATACCGGGGGACTGCGCTATGCGATTTCTTTTGACGAAGATTCACCTCAAATCGTCAATGTTCATACGAATTTCTCCAGGAAAGCCTGGAGGAAAGCCGTGAGTGATAATATCATACAAAAAGTTTCCCTCCACATCATTCATTCACCGGGAAACCATGTTTTAAAATTCTGGATGGTTGATGCAGGAGTGGTACTCCAGAAATTGGTTGTGGAGACAGGCCGTGTAATGCCCTGTTACCTGGGACCGACGGAAAGTTTTTATCGTACTGTACGATAGTTCTAAAATTCTAAAAACTCTACCTGGATTTATTCTTGAACCAGTTTATCGCAAACTCCCGTAATTCAAATGCAGTAGAAAGGTTGAATTTGATTTTTATATTGTTCCTGTGGGTTTCAACTGTTTTAACACTTACATTCAATTTTTTTGCAATAAGTGCCGGTCCCATACCCTTTGCAATAAGCTGAAATATTTCAAACTCACGGTCACTTAATTTATCGACAATACTGGAAATAGCGCTGCGCCGCTTCTTCATCATCCCCATCATCATCCGTTTTTGCATCACATCACTCAGATAAATTTTACCGGACAGTATCTGCCGGATGGCTTTCAGGACTTCATTTGAAGCTTCTTCTTTCATAATATAGCCATCTGCTCCAGTATCAAGTGCCCGTTCTGCATAAAGGGTCTCATCATGCATGGAAACAACAAGGATATAGAGTTCAGGATATTTATTCTTTAATTTTCGAATAAGCTGCAACCCACTCATTCCCTTTAATGAAATGTCAATAACAGCAAAATCCACCTCTTTTTTATCCACTATTTCCAGGGCTTCTTCTGCATTACTTGCTTCTGCAATAACAGAATACTCATTTGCATCATTAATAAGATACACCAGACCTTCCCTTGAAATAGGATGGTCATCTACCAATATAAATCTAACCTGTTTCTTTGCCATATTACCCTATATCCTATAATTTTTTGTGGTGATTATGCAAGTAACAATAGTCCCCTTTTTGCCGTTTCGTCGTATATCCAGTTTCCCACCTACCATATTTGCCCTGTATTTCATGCTTCGTATCCCCATACCCTCTATATCTTTGAAATTCTTCGGGATACCGATGCCATCATCCTGGATGATAAGTTCCACTTTTTCATATGTGGAATTAAAAACAATTTCAATATTCTTTGGTTTTCCATGCCGTACGGCATTGATAACTGCTTCCTGGGTAATACGGTAAAGATGTAATGCCAGTGGATTATCGTCTATGCAAACCTTATGATCTAACGTTATCTTGCAGGGTACATTAAATTGAAGTTGTATACTGTTGGATAACTCTTTGATCATGTTAATAAGTCCATCATACTCCAATCCGGATGGATAAAGACCCTTTGCCAGTGCTTTTGTTTTTACTATAGTGTTCTTTATTAATTTTCTAAGGTAAGTTGCCTTCCCTGCCTTCTGGGGGTTAATCTTCATAAGCTGGTTTTCAATAACACTGGCTATTGCCCCCATTCCTGCCATATCCTGGCATATATCATCATGGAGGTCCTGTCCGATTCTTCTCCGTTCATTTCCAATTGCATCAAGGACCTCCCGTTCAAGTTTACGGCGTTCTGTAAGATCGTAAAATCCGCTAAGAATACACTCCTCACCTTTAAATATCATTTTCTGGAACGAAGAAATAACCCAGAATGAATGGCCGTCCATTTTAAATGCCGGGAGTTCAATGTTGGAAAGATGATCTTCTGTCTGCATCTTTTCAAGTAGTTCCTGGATGTATTTTTTATCATAGAAAAAATCATGCAGCTTGTTATTCCATTCCTTTCCACCATCGATTCCAAATGTAATACAGAAAGGTATATTTGCATAAAGAATATTTCCATCTGTCATACGGACAATGACAAGAGGAATAGGTGTGGCCTCTGTAATTGCTCTTAAATTTCTTTCACCTTCTTTAAGACTTTCTTCCACCTTTTTCCGTAATTGAATTTCTTCTTTTAACTGCTTATTTGTTTTCGTAAGATCCAGGGTTCTCCGCGCTACCTCCTTCTCGAGATTATCTGTATACCGTTTTATTTCTTCTAAAAGCAGGGCGCCTTTCAAGGCACTGCTTATCTGCTGCCGCAAAGTCTCAAAGATATTGGGTTCATCCGGCTCCATCTCGCAGAATAAAAATCCGATCTGGTCATCCTGAAAATAAAGGGGCTCTAAAATCATTGTATAGCGTTTGTCTTTAAGAAATATACCCTCCGGCAAAATTTCTTTACTCTTATAGCTTCTTTCTTTTCCGTCAAGATTTATCTGTTTTCCATTTTTCGATGCCAAAAACAGCTGGGCGTTTTCAGGAAAAAACCTGTCTTTTACATAGAGTGAAATATAGCATTGGGAGATCTGGAATCTGATGATTGCAGATAAAATAGCTTCCACAAGTTCATCAATATCAAAATTGGAGATAAGTGAATTTCCGACTTCCCTTAATCTGTTTGTCCATTTCACCACCTGAATCCGTTTAAATGCCTGATATCTCCTGGAAGTTTCACCAATAAGAATCCTGGCCTGTTCATAAATATTTTCCGCATTTATTAATTGATCTTTCTTAAGATAAAACTCAAGAGTGTATCTACGGATTAAAGAGATAACATCATGCCAGTATGTTACCTCCGTTCCTTTTACAATGGAATTCTTTAAAATCTTATTAAGAAGATTGATGAAATTATCCGATTTTCCATTTTCCATATCCCTGTAAAAAGAAGAAATAAGACTTAAGATCTCATTTTCACAATCCTGCTGTGTTATAAAGGGAGATGCACCTTTTTTTAACGCGGTGGCACACTCATTAATCATAACCTCCTTTTTATCAAGAAAACCGGGAAAGAAAGGAATATTCCTGGAAACCGTATTATTAATAAAAGCCTGTTTTGTGATATAGGAAAAACAACCGCAGGATTGACGAATAACGATACTTGATGGAAGAATGATATTTAAGGGTGTTTCTTCGTTATACATTATTTTTTTTAATAATTGCAGCGCCTTTCTTCCCATTTCATAGACAGGTTGATTCACTGTTGTCAGCGGGGGGGTATAATTTTTACTCTCTTCGATATTATCAAAACCTGTTACGATGACGTCATCCGGAATATTTATTCCCCGTGCCTGAAAAGCTTCCAGGGCTCCTATTGCCATTGAATCATTTGCAGCAACAACAGCATCAATAGGTTGCTTTATCTCATCCAGGAGTTCCTGAACAGCAACATTTCCCGAACTTTGCAAAAAATCACCCTGAATATAAACAGGCTTTTCCAGGATTGACTCATATTCCTTCATCACCTTGTTAAAGGTTTTCAGGCGTTGATCTGCTTCCTGATGACCTTTGGGCCCGGCTATAAAGGCAATCCGCCTGCAATTATGATCGTTAATAAGATGGCATATTACTTCATACAATCCTTTTGTATTTTCCACAATAATGCTTGGTATATTTTTAAATTTTATCCCAATACTTACTGCAGGAAGAGGTTTATAAGAATGAAAAAATCTGATAAGTTCTTTATTGGAAATAAACTGTCCGATAGAGCTGGTAAGAACGACAATCCCGTCTATATTTTCTTTGCCTGCTATTTTATAGAGAATATTGGCCTGATATTCGAATTTATACCGTGACTGGATGATTTCCCCGGGAAAACAGATAAGATTAATGTCCTCCTTAACAGCTTCATCACAAATTCCCCTCCAGATTTCCCTCTGGTATTCGTAATCCAGTTTTGTAACAAAAAAACCTACGGTGATCCGTTTTGTGTCCATATTTTGATATTTTATTCTACAGTAAAAAGCCCGGCTTGTCAAGAATTTCAAACGCGGGGGTGCGCTGGGGTGCACGACAGAGATTATCCGGCAATTAAAAACTATGAACGATATTCTGAATATTATTCAGGCAGGTTCCCGGATGCCCTGTGTTACTATGGGTGAAAATCCTGGTATTATTCCAGGATTTTCAACCCGTAACACTTGCGTTGGCCGGATCCTTTCTGGA
>JAFGQK010000095.1 GCA_016935735.1 Spirochaetales bacterium
ACTGTTCGTCCGGGATTATCGGATAAAAATTTCTTAAAATCTTCCGGTGGACAAGTATCTGCCAATGAACAATTTGCATTGAGATCAGGTAAGAGAATCTTTGTTCCCGGGGACAGGATCTTTGCTGTTTCGGCCATGAATTTTACACCGGCAAAAATTATTATGTCTGCCTTTGCAGAAGCCGCCTTCCTGGATAAGTCAAGGCTGTCTCCTACAAAATCAGCTATATCCTGTATATCGTCTGTCTGGTAATAATGTGCAAGAATAATTGCATTCTTTTCCCTTCTCATCCTTTCTATTTCAGACAGTATATCAATACCAGGTTCTATTTCCTCATCTATGTATCCTTTTTCTTCTATATCAGACTTTTTAAACATCCTTATATTATAAGTATACTTAAATTAAATTTTATATGATATTATTAATAGGCTGTTAATAGTGTTAAAACAAATTACAAAAATATCTTGCAAAATCTGATATTAATAGCCAGAAAACATCTTTTCAACAATCCAAAAATTATACCGTTTTTGATTTCCAGACAATTATATATTTTACAAACAACTGTTCAGATTAATACTGTTTTAATAAATACACACAAAGCTAATGCATTTTGTTGTTTAATTAAGGTTGAAATTTTGCTTTTAAAAAATTATAAAAAACATCCTTTTTTCATTGCCTCTTGTTTTGTGGCTGATTATGGTCCTTTTTTAATAGTTACCAAACATTAATTAACATCTTTCAACAATTAATTCAACATGATGAGGCAGGGAAAAAATAATAAGCTTCATTACCTGTGTCCGATAGCAATTGGTCAGGCTAAAAAAAAGACCGGAAAGTATTAATATACTTTTTTTTGTTGGTATCTTTAAACCTATTACAAAAGCCTTATATATGAAAGAAAAGATTGCTCTTGCGGCTGATCATGCAGGTTATAACATAAAGGAAACAATAAAGAAATATCTTATTGATTCAGGCTACGAAGTGAAGGATTTTGGATGTCATTCGGCTGAAAGTGTTGATTATCCTGATTTTGTCCATCAGGCAGCAAGAGCTGTTGAAGCAGGATTGTTTAACCGGGGCTTTGCTATATGTGGCAGTGGAAACGGAATGACCATGACGGCAAATAAATACCAGGGGATAAGGTGCGCATTATGCTGGAATGAGGAAATAAGCATGCTTGCCAGGGCACATAATGATGCAAATATGTGTGCCCTGCCGGGAAGGTTCATAAACGATGCCGAGGCAATACTTGTGGTAAAAACTTTTCTTGAAACAGCTTTTGAAGGGGAAAGGCACAAGAGAAGGATAGATAAAATACCCTTAAAAAGAATTTGAATGCTCTCAAGCACTTGCAAATATGGTATAAGAGCTGTGGTTTACATTGCAGGTAACAGCAGGGTGGGGGTCAATATAGGGATAAAAAAAATTTCAGAGGACCTTGATCTTCCCATGCCCTTTCTGGCAAAGATCCTGCAGGAGATGGTGAAGAAGAAAATACTTCATTCTTCAAAGGGGCCCCATGGTGGTTTTACCCTTGCACGTGAACCTGGAGAAATATTTATTATTGATGTGGTAAAAGCTATTGACGGTGATGATGTTTTTCACAGGTGTGTACTGCATAACTATAACTGTGTAAGCAATGACAGTTCGAGAACGAAGTGCATTCTTCATGATGATTATGTTAAACCAAGACGTGAAATAGAAAAGCTCTTCGAAAGTAAAACAGTCCAGGACCTTGTTACGACAGCCCGTAATTCTAATGCTTTATACTGATTAATCAATATGGCCGGCATATATCTTCATATCCCTTTCTGCAAAAAGAAATGTCACTATTGTGATTTTTACAAGACACTGGATACCGGTTTGGCAGGGCGATATATCACAGCCCTTGAAAAAGAAATGGTATTGCAGAGAGACTACCTGGAGGATGCAGAAGTAAAAACGATTTATCTCGGAGGGGGAAGCCCTTCAGTCCTCAGTGCTGTCCAGGTAAGGGAAATACTTGATAAGCTTCACGATGTTTTTGAAGTGTCCGGGGACGTTGAAATTACCATCGAGGCAAATCCGGACGATATAAGCAGGGTTTATGCAAGGGATTTAAGAAAGGCAGGGATCAACAGGATAAGTCTCGGGATACAATCGTGGAATGACAAAATACTTAAATTCCTGAACCGGAGACATACTGCAGCGATTGCGGAAGAAGCAATGAAGAATATTGCTGCTTCGGGAATAGATAATATATCGGTTGACATGATTTACGGGCTTCCGGGTATGTCTCTTAAACAATGGAAGGATGATTTACACAAGACTCTTAAAATGGATATCAAGCACCTTTCAGCTTATCACCTTACCATAGAAAAAGATACGGTTTTCGGCAAGATGAAAGATGCCGGTGAACTAAAGGAAATTGAAGAGGAAGAAAGTGAAAGGCAGTTCACCGTCCTGACAGAATCATGCAAAAAGCATGGCTTTATACAGTATGAGATATCGAATTTCTGTAAAGAAGGTTATTATTCCATACATAATACAAATTACTGGAGACAGGAACCCTACCTTGGGCTGGGCCCTTCGGCACATTCTTATAATGGCGAAAGCAGGCAGTGGAACATCAGCGACCTGCAGTCTTACCTCAAATCCATTGATAATGACAAGATACCTGCAGAGCTTGAAATTCTTACACTGAAAGACAGGTATAATGAATATATAATGACATCATTGAGGACTATGTGGGGAATAAACCTGGATCTTGTTGAGGATAAAATAAACAAGGAAAGCCGCGATTACCTGAATAACCTGGCTACACGTTTTGTAAAGTACGGCATGATGATTAAAGAAGGAAATCAACTTGTGCTGACCGATCAGGGCAAGATGATTTCCGACAATATTATTTCA
>JAFGQK010000096.1 GCA_016935735.1 Spirochaetales bacterium
AATGACATTAAAGGAGTTTTTTGAGCGCCGTGCAGCGCAAGGACTTGTTTTTCTCTGCAAAATGACATTAAAGGAGTTTTTTGAGCGTACTATCGACTTAAAACGGTATATTGAAGATCAATTAGCATAAGGATAACATCGCTGTCTCCTGTTTAAAGGGTAATGTAATTATTAATTATTCTTTTCCTGATTCATAAAATAACTGATAAACGAATTGATGCAGGCGATATCTTTTGCCCTGTATCCTTTTCCATTGGTTCTATTATCCGCTTTTTCAGGTTGATTCTGCTTTGTGTCATATAAATTCATTAAACCGTTCTCCTTTACTTTGTATATTTTTGCATTATCTTTTACTTTCATATTCTGATTTATAAGACTTTCCCCTGATCGATAAATGATGTCTTCTTCTTTTCCCCTTTTCCCGGAAAAGATAATAACAGGAAAACTCTTTTCTCCCTTTCCGAAGCACCAACGGCGGAAACCTATTTACATGATACAGCTACATTAATGTGAGTTGAATAATCTGCAAGGACTATTATGCTATAACATAATTAATACCTGTAGTTGATTTATTCTTTTTATAAAGTAAGTATGAAGGAGAATTCTGTTTAATAATGAGTGGTTTATCCCGGGATAAACCCTTCGTATTACAATCCGCTATCCCTTACCCTGACTCGCTATCCCTCTGGTGCTCCGACCCTCTGGCCATGGTCCTCTGGCCTTCCGGTTTCCTGGTTCAGGATTCCTGACATCTGATTTTATACTCGTACATTCTTTTATCTGCGACCTCTAACATCTGGTCTGCATTCTTATACTCCGGTGAATATTCGACAATACCGATACTGATCGACATCCGTATTTCCATTGAATCAGTAACAGGAATTTTTATTTTTTTCACAACATCAGCCAGTCTGTGTGCCATTTCCTCTGCCCTGGCCTGTACTGTGTAAGGAAGGATTACGGCAAACTCATCGCCGCCATAACGGCTTATGATATCGGATTTACGCAGATTTTCTTGCATCATTCCAGATAATAATTTTAATGCAGTATCCCCGGTTTTATGACCATGGGTATCATTTATTTTCTTAAATTTATTAATATCAATAAATATCAAAGAAAAGATATTTTTATAACGCTCTGCCATATTAAAAAATTGTGTAAACTGCTGATAGAAATAGGTTCTGTTAAACAAACCGGTCAGATTATCATGCAGGGCTAAATATTCATAGTAACGTTTTCTACGCAGAATAGCCTCGATTCTTGCCAGGAGTTCTTCCTTTTTAAAAGGTTTGGTAATATAGTCATCCGCACCAAGGTTAAGGCCCTTTACTTTATCATCAAGATCAACCCTTGCGGTTAAATAGATAACCGGGATATTTGCCGTATGCTTCTGTTTACTTAATTCCTGCTTAACCTGGTAACCATCCAATTCCGGCATACTAATGTCCAGGATAATCAGATCCGGTAATACTTCCTGAATTCTTGTCAGGGCATCCCTGCCGTTTACTGCTGTATACACCTCATAGCCTTCATTTTCCAATCTTCTGATAATTAATTTACTAATTCTTTCATCATCTTCTGCAATAAAAATCTTTTCCTTCCTGTTTTCCATACTTCCCTCTCCATCACGGCGAATCCAACCATAAAACAACAGATAATTTCGCCCATATCCTTTTTTTTAAATTACATGTAGCAGATTTTTCCAGAATCAATAAAGCCCCGGTATAATTCATAGCGTTAGCTATGCCCGCAACGGTTCTGTTTTTATTATATAAGTATTAACAGGAATAAACAATATCTACAGCCATTTTTAATACAATGCTCTAACAATTGTCAAAAAAAGGAAAAGCCCCCTCCGCTTATAAAAGCAAGGGGGCTTTCATTCTCTTTTTAACAGGGTACAGATACCGCATCAACCATGGTTTCTTCAGTCTTGTGCAGCGTCCCCGATTGTACTCCACCGGTCATGAATTAACGAATCCTGATCATAATAGATATATGCCCCGCTGTTGACAGTCACCTCTTTGCCGATGACAGATCCGTTAACCCGTCCATTCACATTCACATATCCCTCCGGGATAAACAAGATGCCTTTGAAGATCGATGATCCGTTTATATTCATGTGCTGTGTCGTATTTGTTCCAAGCATCCAGAGATGTTTTACCGTATCCACTTCTATTTTTCCATCTACCGTGCACCAGTCGAACCAGATCTTGACCCATCCCCCCTGGATGATTAACCGGCCATTTGCGTTGACTATCAGATTTTTGATATAGTAACTACCATGCTGGATTACCTTTGTTTCACCACTGTTCACTATAAACGAATCAATAACCCGGGCATCTGCCGGAACAGGAACTTTCTCTATCCCGGGATCCGTATAGTCGTACAAATCACCATTGATTGTTGGCGTGCTATTGATGGTAATTTTTCCTTTTGAGATCACATCCCCGTCACCGGTATGCTGCATGCCTGTTTCGGAATCGTAAGAATCGATAGTAATCCCGCTGTTCAGCATGATATTGCCTGTGGTGGAAATCACTGCCCCCGGGACGCTGAAAATAGCATAATGGGATATGATGTACGATGTGAGGATAGCATTATCGACATTATCAATGGCCTCGATTTCGGTCAGTACCTCATCCATCCCGATAAGCGCTGCATCCAGGTTGTCCGCGGTAAGGTCCTGCCAGACGCCGTTCCCGATACGGAATTTTGCACTGGCCAGCCCCGAATAAGGGATAGGCACGATCGTTGTTCCCACCAATTTCTCTTTTGCATCTTCCACTTCTGCAACGAGTTTCTCATTATCTGTTAATTCTATCTCCTCCGTATCATCGGGCAGGTATACCCGCCGGGGAGTACCTTTCAGTTCAACACAGATGTCTACGACAGGGGGTGTATTATCCAGGTAAAGGACGATACTATTCATTTCTTCGGTATTGTCACAATTGTCGGAACTGTAATAGGAAACAGTATACATCCCGTCTTCACCAATAATCTCAAAGGAGCAATCCTCATCATGTATTTTCATCCAGGTGCCGTCGTTAATGCGGTAATTGATGAACTCGACACCGCTGCCGCCGGGATTATCTACAGCATGCAATTCCACCGGGGTGTGTGAGGTAATGAAGAGTTTATCATCCGGTGCCAGGTACTGCGGTGTGCCTATCGTGATGTCTGTTTCCGGGGGTGTATTGTCCAGGTAGAAGGTAGCGCTCTTTACCGATTCACTATTTTCGCAGTGATCGATGCTGTAATAGTCGATGACGTACATCCCGTCTTCGCCAGTAATCATAAAGGTATAATCGCTTTCAGTACGTGATACCCATGACCCCCCGTTGATACGGTAATTGATTACATCGACTCCGCTCCCGTCATTATCATCCGCACTCAGCCGGAGCGGGGTGAGGGAAGTGATGAAAAGTCTGGAATCCGGGGACAGGTACCGGGGAACTCCCGGGGTAAGGTGAGTATCGGGCGGCGTGTTGTCCAGGTACAGGTCTGTTCTCTTTATCGGTTCGCTGTTCCCGCAGTTGTCGATACTGAAATATTCAATACTATACAAATCATCTGTACCATCAATGGTAAAGGAATGTTCTGTCGAAGAAATCGATATCCATGACCCCCGGTTAATCCGGTATCTCATACCGGTAACCCCGCTTCCTGTCATGTCGGCGGCAGAAAGGTAAACCGGTGTCAGTGATGTAATAAAGAGCTGGTTATCATCGTTCAGATAATGGGGCAGGCCCGTGGTTATGTTCGTTTCCGGGGCGCTGTTATCCAGGTACAGGGTAATGCTTTTCACCGGTTCCGGGTTTCCCCATAAATCAAAACTGAAGTAGTCGATGGTATATGGTCCGTCCGGGCCGGAAAGGGTAAACAGATGTTCCGCCCCATTAATGCTTACCCATGATCCCCCGTTTATCCGGTAATTGATCTGGTGGATTCCGCTGCCCCCCGGGTTATCAACAGCCTGCAACCTCACCGGGGTGTGTGATGTAATGTAAAGCGTACTATCCGGCGCTGTATGCTGCGGATTGCCTATAATGATGTCGGTCCGGGGCGGAATGATATCATGGTCGTCGTATGCACCGGCATTATCGATAACCAGGATATAGATATTCCCCGGTCCCCGGTTCCCGGTCTTATCCTCGGGTATTATGTGCAACTGGTATATACCATCCAACAAATCATGACCCGAGCCGTCGGTACCGTCCACTAAAAACATCGTCCGCCTGCCGGCAGTGACGTTCCTGGTTCCCAGTACGCCGATGGTGTTCTGGTCACTGTCCTTCAGTATCACATCAAACAGACCGTCTTCATTCGAGGTAATGTAAAGGGGAAGCGTATCACGTATTCCATCCCCGTCGGGTGATATGACAGGATTATACGGGACCACCGTCAGTACCGGCGCGACAGTATCCCTTGTCACAACACATTTGCTCCATTTATCTTCCAGGCCAGTATTGTACCCGGCAAACAGATAGTTCTTCCCTTCATAGGGAAGCGAAATACCGGGGATTTCAAAATACCCTTCGGTGTCGGAATAAATGAGAGGTATGGGTGCCGGTGATGCTTTATCCGGATCGAATAACGGGGTATCCAGCACATACACCTCCATCAGTTGTCCGGGTTCGCCTTTTCCCGAGATTGTTATCTTGAGCTGGTTTGTCTGTCCGGCAGCATGGTTCATGTGCGGCCCCCCGATAAGCACATCTTCCAGGGTGCTGTAATAGGAAAATCCGGTGAGTTCCATGGTCCACACTTTTACATAATCCCATGAACCGGGAAGATGAAAATCTTCAGGATAATCCGCATCATATTCATAAATATAATCTTCGACACCATTCCTGAAATAACGGTGTATGGTTTTAAGTGCTTCAAGGCCCCCGTCCGGTTTAAGCTTATAAATGACAAGCTCCGGTAAGTTTACATCCGCAAGCTCGGTCCTGTGGTAAATGAATTGCAGGACCGCCTGCTTTCCCGGTTCAAATTCCAATCCGTCCGGCTGCAGACTTACGATTTTACCCGCGGTCGGTATATCATCATCCGCAAAGTAAACAATATCTTCAATATCCTCCAGGTCAACGGCATCAATAGAAATAACAGTATCGGCAGACAGACTACCCTCCGGCAGGTGGAGAACTGCCTCGCCTTTCCCGGAGAGTATCGAGGCGCCGCCGCTGCTTGTGGACACTTCCTGGCCCACAATTACTTCTTTTGTAGCAATATTCATAACAATATCACCATTCGAAAGCTCTTGCTGAACCGTTAACTTCAGGGTAACAAGTCCGTTCAGCCCGGCCACATCCCAGTAGACAAGGATATTGTTCTCCGGATCCGCCGGTTGTTCATCTTCCGAAAGAATAGTTACCCACGATCCGTACTGGTCAAGATAGCTTAACGACACAACAGACTCGTCCGATCTGTCCCAATCCGCGACAACAGGAACAAGCCTTTTTACCGGATCATTATTGAGCTGTATAAAGAAATTATCGTGCATTTTACCGCCTCTTCCATTATAGACGATATCCCCCTGGTTTACCTGGAGTCCATCATATTCTTTGTTATCGATACCGGAAAGGGTAATTTCATAATTACCCCCTGTGTCCGGGGCGATGACGACATCAATGTTGTCTATCCAATCGGCCTCATGCAGGAACATATTTTTATCTAAAGGTGTTCCCGGCGGAACAGGGTTATTATCAATATCAACTTCATCTTTATAAAAGCTGCTTATCCGATATACCGGGGTTTTCCCCTCTTTATGGATTTCCTCCGGGTTGTCGGCAAAGATATTTTCCGGTCCCGACCCGATAGTAAACCGTTTTGATCCGTCAGGGACGGATTGATCCGGGTTATAATACGTATCATACCCCAGGTCCCATGGAATGTCTGCGGTAACGATGGAAATAGTATCGCCGGGAATTGTGAGGGTAACATCATCCGGTAGGGTAATGATATGGTCAAGAAGTCCGGGAATAGAGGTAATGATGCCCGGTTCGTCAACATCCACATTGATAATTTTCCAGGTATGAGCATTTATATTCTCGTATTCGCCGGGCAGTTCAACGTAGAGCGAACGCAAATCGAACTCCCCGGTATACCGGCAATTATAGGGGTTATCCGGATCATACTGATAGGTCAGGGTTGTGGAAATATGTTCGGTAACAGATGAGACAGGATCGAAATAGAGGTTCGTTTCATCTCCTTCCAGCATACTCGGGACATGGTAATTGGGCGTTACATGTTCCTCACCGGCATCCCTTTCCCCATTTATTTTGGCAGGGAGAGTATTCCCTTCGGCATCTTTGAGGTAGTGGGCTTTATAGTACCCCCATACTCCATCTCTTTCTTCATAAAAATCTTCACGGGAATAAGGATACACACATTCCAGGTAATCGTATGCATCGGTTTTAATCGTTAAATAAAGCTGATAATAATCCGAGCCGCCGATTTCTTCGGAAGTGATGTGATAACTGACATCCCCATTTGTTAGTATAATGGATGCACAAATCTCATGTTTCATGACACCGGGTATGGACATGATACTCCTGGGGTTATCTTTATCTATTTCATATTTTTCACCGGGCAGATCATCAAAGGATGTCCTTCCTTCCGGTGACGGTTCCGGGGGTTCCGGGTAATCTTCATTGATATAATAGAGATAGAGATATGGGTAAGCAGGTTGCCATATATAAACCTCACGTGAAGCCAGAACATCTCCGGGTATGGGATCCATACCCAAATAGACTTGCCCGCCTTCCAATTTATAATCGAATACATTTATTCCATAAGAAACGAACTCTGTATGTTTTACATAATCATTCTCTTCTGTTATATTTGGTCCCATTACATAAAAATAATCTACAATACGACAATAATCACCTGCATCAAAGTCAGATTTAACATTCACCTCAATCACGACATTAACTTCTGCACGATATGTATGCCTGTACAAAATTTCATTATTGTCGCCCAGAACAGTTGTTTCACCCAGATATTCTGTCGGATAGACTTGTACGCCGGTGGCATTAACCGTGGGATCCATATACGTCGTACCATTGATTATTTCTCCCCCATAGGTACTCATAGGATCATCATAAAAAACAACATATTCATTAAGGGGGAGCTTTACCTGATAGTTCCTGGTAGCAGCATTAAGATCAAAATAAACGGTAGCGTTATTATCAGCTTCCGAATAGACCTTAATGTTTCCGTTGTCTCCTTTTCTGATAATGGTATCGTTATTTATATTATAGATGATGGCTTCTGCATCAATTTCCCAGTATCCATCCATATGCAGCCAGAGAGGCCATGTACAAGTAGAATTGAGTGAATATGCACCGACCCCGGCGACACTCGCTTTTACGCCCAGGGATTTAGGGATTTTTCGTAAGCCGACCATGTAATTCATATCGGGATAGGCCTTTACCATCTGTGTTCCTGATTCCGGTTGAACAGTAATTGTCGCATCCGCATCCGGGTAGCAGCGGCCTTCGGGGTTTATATTAATTGTATATGAGGTATCACCTTTTACCGGGCTGTCCGTTCCGGGAGCTATAATATCTGCTTCAAGCCCGGGATCAAGAACAATTCCGGAATCAACCGTTATCCATTCATCTGCACTATCCCCGATGATCATTTCCACCGTGGTACTGCCGGTTAAGGAAGCGGCGGTGACATGAAACAGGTAGTGGACATCCGGATCGTCCGGTACGATACTGTTGGAAGCATCGGTGCCATTCCAGGTGAATGAAAATATTCCGGCACGTTCCAGCACCGGGGGAACAGCTTCCAGGACTTTCACTACATCGCTTGAGCCTTCCTTGAAAACCTCCACCTGTACTGAACAGGCTTTGTCACAACTCATGGTAACAGTACAATTCTCTTCTACCAGGGGTTTGATGACATAATTATCAATATCTTTTAATTTCAGGTTCATTGGCGTCGAAATCTCAATATCGATTGAGTCGGAATCATACCCCCCATACTTGCCAAAAGCTTCCACGGTAATGGTATAGGTGCCATTCTCTACCCACCTGTTTATAAAGTTTTCTTTGCCATTCCAGATAATCTGCGTCACTTCATTCTCTCCGGGAATGAACAACCGGCGGTTTAATGAAACCGGGTATTCATGTACTCCCAGGTAAAGGGGACCAAGTTCTCCATTTCCACCGCACGCTACGGTAAAATCATGCCCGTCACTAATCTGAAATCTTAGCCGGTGCATTTCGCCGGTATCCAGGAGCGGGTCATAACAGATTGATTTTCCGTCTTCTGAAATTATGTCTGACGATGAGACGGCTTCTCCGTTTATAAGGACATTATAAAAAGTACCCTGTGTCGTGAGCATAATCCCTAAAGGATGAGGCGGCTGGATTGTATTATTTTTCAGAATTACCTCATAGGTATCAGTGCCGGCCTGGTAAAGGTAAAATCCATATGCGTTTGCAGGGAGATCCGGCTCACCGGCAAGGATGTGTTGCTGGTCTGCATCATTATCATAAACAGTATAATTCTGGACAAAATCTATTATTGTTTTCGTTTCACCCAATCGTAAAGGCCCGGGGTTTCCATCGGTACTGCATTCAATGGAAAAACCGCTGTTCTCATTCACCATGAATTCAATACGATGTGATTCACCGGCAGCAAGGGGATCGAACCATAGTATCCATTTCCCGTCTTCTGAAACCAGTTCCCCGGCAGGAGAATTGTCCAGTGTTACCCCGGAAAACATGCTTTCTGTGGACAAAGTAAGGTCAAATTCCGATTCTCCTTCATTATTGTTCTGCAGGATCATGGTATACCGGTCTTCTCCTTCCCTGTACAGGAAGAATCCTTTTTCTGACGGATCGATCACCGGGGTCCCGCTGCTGTCAATATCCTTTATATTGTCAAAGGATTGCGTCCATACGATCCTGCCGCTGCTCTCTTTCACATAGCCAATCACATCAACCTGGTCCGCATACCCATGAATAATGGTGTATTCAGCTACAAGCGTATCATCCTCATTCTCGAATTCCTTCACGGACGGAATCCCGTCAACAAAGGCAATCTCCACATTATTGGTATCCTTGCTGTCATGCTCAACATAAAAAGTCCGTGCTCCTGCTGTCTGTGTACCATCTTCTTCCTCTGCGATGAGCAGTACTTTAACGAACCCGTCGGGCACCTTTGTACCGTCCAGCATCCCGATTATATGGGGAGACGGTACAGGAGAGCCCCCGGAGTTGAGTGGCCAGCCAGGTTTCTTCTGATATTCAGGAACTGTCATGCCATCGGAAAGCCATCCGTCGAGATCGGTGAGGTCTTCCGGCACAGCCGGTTCATGACCTTCCGAAAAGCTCTGATAGTACAATGTGTATCGTAAAAAGTCCTGGCCATTATATAGGTGCGGATCCACGACCGTTCCCCGGAGAGTAATAAGCCCGTCACCATCGACAGTACCGTAATATGAAGGCGAGACCGATGTGATTTCAGGTGGAAGAAAGCCATAAGCAACCGGTATGACATCATTTGCCTTATTCCCCATGCCGTCTGTCACTGTTATGTTAAGAAAATAAAGCCCCTCGTCCAGTTGGCCGGGAAGAAAGGTAAAGGGTTTTTTGGAATTGTCGAAGTATATATCCGAATACCCATTCCCTATGGAACCGGGAATAAAGGCAACATCTGTATCGAGTATGGAAATTTCCGCATCGAGCATATCGTCTTTAAAGGATTCCACATCATTCAGATTTGATGCATGAAAAGAAACAGAGAAACTCTCTGAACCGGGTTGGATGACAGATGGTTCGACAGACGCCTCCCGGATAACCGGGGTAGTTCTGTCTACCCGCACAGACCGGGTCATCCCTCTTGTTTCATTACCGACTTCATCTTCGGCTATAAGGGTAATATCGTAGATGCCATCCTTTAACCCATATTTTTCATCGGTAAATTGATTAAGGGTATACACACCCCCGCCATTACCGACATAACCAATAGTGTGCATCGTTAACTCGTCAGACAGGTCATCCCTGAACTCGAGTTTTAATAAGGTATCATCTTCCCACTCATCCAATTCAACGGTATAGGTAATTTCAGGTAAATTGCCAGAGTTTATCGTTTCCGTACTGATATTCACCTGATTTATATCCCATGAGAGAGATGGCCCGTATTTATCTATATAAATTTCCTGTTTTTTAGTTGTTGAATTCCCACTCCGGTCCACCGCTGTTACCTCAAGAAAATAAACACCATGATTATCATGGTGCCAATGGTCTCCAAAACTCCCGAGCCGGCAGATTCCCTTATTAATAAAATTTTCAGTAATCATGTCCCCGAATTCATCGGTAATGTTCATGGTAAGGGTATTAAGAAAAACCGTACTCACATCTGTTATCCAGGTATTATTTATATCCCTGTAGGGAAGCATATCCTTGATATAGGTGATAAGGTATCCGGATCTGGAGCCGGTGGAGCTGGGATCATCCAATAGCATCCGGGATGGGAACATAACCTCCGGCGGGGTTAAATCCACCCAGAATTGCCAGGATGTGTAACTTTTTAATCCTTCAATTTCTGCAGTGACCTCAATCCGGTGATTCCCCTCTGCTAAATCCTGGAGATAAATCTCTGCCGTGTTTTCGGAATCATTTAATGTAACACTTACTTGCCGGCCATCAACAAAAGCCCTGATAACAGCATTCTTAAACCACTCATTACCCACAGCATTTCTGCCAACGCTTAATAAATAACTATCGATTTGATCCGGTTTTATGACCGCGGTAAAGGTATGTTCATTGATATATTGATTTTTCAAAGGATGCCAGGGAAGAATAAAAGGCGGGATGGTATGCTGAAGTACCGCTACCTCATATTCATTATCATACACATTATCAATAAACGTGATCCAGACACTGTTATAGCCTTCCTTGAATTCTGTTGAAAATAACAATCCTTCCCCATTCGAGTTATAGACAAACTTTGTACCAGAAATCCCGGATCCGGCCTGGGATATTCCATACTCCTCCAGGGTCATTCCGGGAGCTACCTCTTCGAGCCGCTGTGGCTCAAATGATCCTGTTGTAAGAAGGGAAAGTTCAAACGAAGTATCCTCTAAAAAATTGTTTATATCGATCGGGATGACAGAAACCGGATTGTTTATTATCATTCTGTCGAGTGTTTCAATAAGAAATTCATTTGTATCCCGGTTCCGGTAATAGAGACCCGGTTTCACACTGTTTTTATAACTATAATCTGTATCAGCATCAAACTGCAATGTATTCCCGAAAACATCATGCAGGTTCTGAAACCTGGTATAATCTATCCGGTTGTCCAGTAAATACTCGCGTATCTGGATTATTTCATGAGCAGTTATCTCCTTGTCCAGTAGATACGCATCATACATATCATCATATGTATAATGAACCTTAAAATTCCCGGGTAATTGATCGTAGAATGCCTGGTCGATTTCGGCGGGAATTGTATATTTATACCGTGGTATAAAGGCGTGCTTTTTTGCAAAAGGATGCTGCCTGCTATAGTAGCAGTATGTTTTGGGAGGATTAGCAGAAAAGGGATACGGTTCTGTTGTATATGTTGAATCTGATTCATACGCATACTTGTCCCTGCTTTCGATTAAACAGGTTACCTTATAATATACTTTATCGCCTTCTGAAAGATCATCGTCGTCGTCCAGATCCGGGTCCTGGAGATTATCAATAAATACGGCACCGTCCTGTTCCACTGTTTCTGTGTATATTGTTGTCACATGTGTCCAGTTCCGGACAGACTGGGGTTCTGTCAACTCCGGTGGGGATGAAGACCACGGATATATCTTTCGATATATTTTATACCCTTTAAGGTGGCATGACTTGAGTCCATGGCCACTCCAGAGTTCTTCATTTGCCTCGTCCCAGCTTATTTCCGGTTTATATGGCGTATTCCTATTTACCTTCACCTCCACGCCGATATTATACGTGGGAAAGAACCCAACCGAATGCAAGTATTCCAGCTGGTTACCTACCTTTGCTTCATCATATTTTGTGCATAATGTCGGATGGTCTTTGTACACCCAATTATGGGAATACATACCAAGAAGCCCGTGTCTATTCTCACGGGCCATTCCCTCATCATAATCAAAAACAGCAGCACTCTTATCATGGACTTTGGTGATGAGACCTATGACTCCTTCCATAAACTCCGAGGCCCCTTTATAATTCTCATTCAACATACTCCCGGAAACAAGATTGTTTATAAAATAATTACCATCATAATTCAATTCATTACATCCGGACCCAGCCGGGGGATGTATCGGCAATGAAGGATCGAGATCAAGAAAATTTTTAAGATCGCTGTAATAAGCAAAATAAACGTGATTATGAAAGGGAGAATCTATTTCAATATTTAAAAAACCCGGGGGAAGGGGAAAGGGCAGATGTATTTCAAGAATTCCATAACTGTTTGCCACTGCCGGATCTACCCTGGGATTTATTACTATTCTTTCATATGGTTTTAAAGAAGTACCCAATTCACCCGGATCTACCACGGCATCTATTGACGTTACTAAAATCCGTGTTTTCCTGGGAACAAGTCCGGATTCATTAAAATACTTCGCCATTCGTAAAGCCTGGACACCTCCGCGGCTGTGCCCGGCAAAATAGATAAGCCGTACATTTTCAAATCCATTCGACATGAATGAAAGCATGTCAAAATATCCCTTGATTGTCTGTTCCCTGGTTTTATCAATATCTTCCCATCCACCTCCTTCATCTTTAGCACGGTCAGTTACACATAAACCCCGTACATTTAATACAAGTAATGTATTTGTTTTATTGAAATGAGATCCATCGGGCATCGTCATATTTTCCAGGTGAAACAATTGTGCCCCCATACTCCCCGAATCCTTGAAGAATTCGAGTTCCTCGTTACGGTCACTGCTTATTCTGTAATCGATGCGATTCATAATGTAAGTTCTCGCTATTCCGCCAAATTCAAGTATTGTCCCGGCAAGTATTCCTAAGCCGGCGGGTATTCCCGTAGTTGAATTTATTATCTGATCGAGCAGTATGCCACCCATTATACCGGTAAGACCTGCAATCTGTGCTTTCAGGTGCCTTTTCATCCCCTCGGTAAACCAGGTATAATAATCATTGTTTATAAAGGTGGCAACCAGATTACGGATTGTGTCACTCCCGATTTTGTAGAGTTTTTCCTGCTGGCCTTTAATCCCGCCTGTCATATTCGAGTCTGTTGAATTGCATATGGCCTGCTGCCCGGCTGTCATAAAGAATATATATTTTACGTCTTCCGGTTCAGGCTTCCACGGAAATGCAATAGGGTACCGTACCCGTGTGTCATCGGGAAGGTGGCTGAACCACCTGTCAAAATCTGTATCCCACAAGGTTTTTACAGGAAAATTTTCAGAACCTTCGGAAAAGAGATGTACCGGACAGAATAGCATTGGCAGGAACAAGAGTAATACGATAAGTATCAACAACCGGGAATGAAAGCAGGTGACATGTTTCATGAACCAGGTTTCCTTGCCCGGAAAGGGAAACGAAAAAATCCGTCTCTTCCCATTGCCGGTTTCTGCATTTCCGGCATATACGTCCTTTACATATTTCATAAGTTCTCCTTTTAAAATTGATATATATTCAATATACCACAATGCGATGATGCCGATGGTAAGAAAAAATGCGACAAATGATGTGACAGATCTTTTCCTGTAAAATATAGCATACTTATTCATATTTTTTACTGCATTAAAAATAAAATCGAACTGTGGTATGGGTAACTTTATCAAATCTTCCTGCCATCAATAAATCATGCCAATGTGGATACTATCTGTCAAAATCACCGGTAGTCTGGCAGGAAAGTATCAACGCTGTTTTAATTTACCTGTTTGAAAAACCGGAAAAGAGAAGACAGGCTCATGTAATCTGTAAAATCTGCGCACCTATCCCGCACTTTTCGCAATGAAACCCGAATATCGCAGCATCGATCATATCATCCCTCATATGACTTGAAAAAACCTCGCCAATATAGAACATCATTCTCCCGCAATCGGGACACGCCGGGACTTCCGGGTGTTGCCACCAGTCAGGGTAACCGCCGATGCGTCCCACCCGTTTCTGCGGATAAGGCCTTTCCACTCTATATGGTTCAAGCCGCATGAGAAACTTCACCTCGAAGTCTTCTGCCTCGCTTCCCGGACATTTATCATCCTGCTTCCTTTTCCCATACGATGATTCGTACGGGTCTTCCAGGAATCTCTGTTCGGCCGGACCTGCCCGGGGTATGAACAGGAGAAGGTCCTGGCATATTCTTTTGATCTCTTTGCATGACCGTGAAAGCTCACCAAGCACTTCCAGTGAATGCCCGGTATTGCACCCCGCAAGCAGATGCACCCGGATATTATCGGCTTTTTCAAGAGGGTCTTTTACCTTTACAGCCCCGGCTATCCCGTCTACCACCCCGTCATCTGCATGGTTCATGATTTTCCAGTAATCCCGGAATGCCATGTTTTCAAGCAGCCCCAGTTCCTTCAGTTCCCAGGTTACTATTTGTTCGTGAAAGGGTTTAAAAGCAAGGGGGTCCAATTGTATCAGCTTTTGAAAATTATTGTCTTTGGAGAGTTCATTCAGGAAAAACCTTGCAAGGGACTTTCTTTCACCCGGGGATAGATCATCAAGTTTCTTATCCGTTCCCAGAAGCCCTATTTCCCTGTTATACCATTCCTTATCCGGGACAGGAATTCTCGGGGGTGGTTCATCCCCTATACAGATGATCTGATCCGAACTTTTTCTTTCCGTATCACGGGCAGGAAGGATGATGATCGGCTGGTCATACGGGATCCATGCAAGGGAACCGTCTGCCAGGGGTAAAAGCGCACACTGGTCTTCTGACAGTTTTTTCAAGGGCATGCCCTCTACAGGTCCGGTGTATTGAAGGGTATCACGATCGAATTCCGATACCTGGAAAAGATTCGGTTTGCCATAGTTGGCCTCGAGCTGGAGAACTGCAACAAGCCTGTTGTTCCAGTACACAGCAGGACTTGCAACAGGTACCTTATTTTTCGTCACCTCCCGGCCGTATTCCTGATACGGCTCACAGGGTATCTCCGCATGCCAATAGTGTTCAACCTTTCCGTTAAAAGAAACAGCGGAAATACCTGGCTTACCGCTAAGCAGGATTCTTTCCCTTTCTGTATCCAGGGTATATTTGAGCGGGTAAAAGAATTCCTTCCAGTGAACAGAACATTGTACTGTATCACCTTTCCCGGTGATAAGCCTGTAATGCCCCATTATTACCCAGGTTTCCCCATCCCCGGCAAAGATGATTTCCGGCTTTATCAGTTTATCCTCATCAAGGGAACGGGATACATTATCGCTGCTTTCACCACCTGACAACCCGATCATTTCCGAACAGGTGGTGTCTATCCTGCATATCGTCTGTTTTTTCCCTGATTCAATGTGAGTGGAAGTAAGGATAAGCGGTTCTGTCTGATTACTGTCATTATTTACATTTTCAATATTGATGATATGCCGGCCATCGGGATGAATGATAAGTCCTTTCACGGTTTCCGCCGGTTCCTGCGGGAATTCCCCTGCAAGGTCAATAATATAATTCATATTCCTGTAGTTTATATATGAAAAAAGATACGCTTTCCCATCTTTGGAAAAGCTTGCCTGTGTATTCATATGATTCGGGAATCTTCCGGTTTCTTTACCGTCGCGGATTACCTGTACATAGCTGTTGGCAGAGATCATCCTTGCAATGGTATTTGACATTGCCTGTTCAAAGCAATAAAGCGGATTTGTTGACATGGATAATAGTCTATCCGATTAATACGAATTAATCAATAAGAACATAGCTCCGCAAATTATTTGATGGAAGAAAAGGGAAACCACTAGCTCATGCTCTTATTGGGGCAGCTATCAAAGTTCATAGGCCAATCTGCGAAATCGGTGTCATCGGTGGTTTCATCTCTTTATTGTGGAAAATCGAAATTCCTGGACAATTAAATAGTAGTACAGGGAACCAATTATTTCCCTGATCGTACAGCCCATGCATGATGGGGTACTTTATAGAACGTTTCATCATTAGTTTTCTCGTCTATTTTTTCTTCCGGGCTGTTAAAATTTCTCCGGAAGAGAACCGGAGACAGGGAATAAGCCGGCTTGACCAAACAGCGAAAGCCCTTTATCATATAGAAGAAGAGTACCTGAAAGGAGTGAAAAGATGGAAGAGAATAATAAAGGTCAGAAAAAGAAAGATTGGACCCATACTATCGAGGTTGCAGGAAGTGAATTGATTAAAAGGATCAAGGAACTTATAAAAGAGGGCAATATTCGGAAACTCATAATAAAGAAGGAAACGGGTGAAGTTCTTCTGGAGATACCCCTTACCGCAGGAGTGGCGGCAGGCGGGGCGGTTGTTCTTTTAGCCCCCGTTCTTGCTGCACTCGGTGCCCTGGCAGCACTTGTTGCCCGGGTAAAAGTGGAAATTGTCCGGATTGATGATAAACCGCCTCAAGAGTAGGGATAAACGCAATTCACTCCACTTTAAGGCAATGTTTCCCATTGATGTATCGTCACAATGACTTTATGCAGCGATTCTAAATTTGAAATAAAAAATCCAAAAAATAAACAAATGTCTAGTATTAATAAAATTCCTAATAAGTTACCTTATTCTCA
>JAFGQK010000097.1 GCA_016935735.1 Spirochaetales bacterium
AAATTAGTGAGGATTAGTGGTTTTTTTCTTATTAAGAAGTAAGTGAACTGTTACAAAAAACCTATTATTCAAAAAAAGGGCATTGACTTAAATCATTGATAATTAATATCCTCCCCTGAGAAGAAACAGGATTACAGAAGAAAATAAACGGAAGCTTCCGGTAAATAAAAATACAACAAATCAGGAAGGAGAACATTGTTAATGGAAAGGAGAAAGCTGTTATTATTTATTTTTTTTCAATTGATTATTCATTATATAACGATTTTTTAAGGAGGTTATTATGGAAAAGAAATTAACTATATTAGTAACCGGTGCTACCGGGACACAGGGGGGTGCGGTTGTAAACGCACTATTAAAAAAAAGGCATAAAGTAAAAGCGCTTACCCGGCACCCTGATTCGGAAAAAGTTCTTGCCCTGGAAAGTAAAGGCGTTACCATCATTAAAGGAAGTTTTGATGAAAAGGAGACACTGAACACCAATCTTAAGGGTCTTGACGGTATTTTTATTATGAGTACCCCATATGAAAGAGGGGTGGAAGCGGAAGTCAGACAGGGGAGGAATATCATCGATGCAGCAATAAATGCAGGGGTAAGGCATATTGTTTTTTCATCTGTTGCGAATGCAGATAAAAATACTGGTATTCCACACTTTGAAAGTAAATATCAACTGGAACAATATCTTTCACAGCAGCGTACTGTCCCTTTTTCAATTATTGCACCCGCTTTCTTTTTTGACAATTTTATTACACCATTTCTTTTACCCGGTCTTAAAAAAGGTTTTTTCTACCAGGCATTGCCGCCGGGCATCCCTCTTGAATCCGTTTCAGCCGATTCGATTGGTGAGTTCGCTGTATTTATTTTTGAAAACCATGATACATTTACCGGTAAAAGAATTGATATTGCAGAGGATAATCTTACCGGTACAGAATACGCAGAAATTTTAAGTAAAACCAGCGGAAAACAAATCGAATATGTAGAACTCGCGATTAATGAAGTCCGCAAGAATAGTAAAGACCTGGCACTGATGTATGAATGGTTTAAAAATACCGGGTACAGTGTCGATATAAATGCCTTGAAAAAGAGGTTTCCCCAGATTAAATGGAAAAGCTTTAAGGAATGGGCCCAAAAACAGGATTGGAAGCATTTATTGAACGGCTCATTAACGTAAAGAGAAAGGATCGGCTGCCAGGATAATCGGAGCAGCCGATCCTTTCTATCCGGTTTTATCTATGATAAGGAGTGAAAAGAAAATGAAAAAGTATTTATTTTTTATATGTATTATATTATCCGTTTATATATGTGGAGCAGATCCACTTCCCCTTAACAACATCATATTACCAACCGGGTTTAAAATGGAAATTTTCTATTATCCCGTACCGGGAGCACGGTCACTGGCTATAGGAAAAAATGGGACAATCTTTGCCGGTACACGGAAAAACGAAATATATGCTATTGTTGATAGTGATAACAATTTCAAAGGTGATGAATTATACACCATTGCAAAAGGGCTTAACATGCCAAATGGTGTTGCATTCTTTCATGACTCATTATACGTTGCAGAAGTACACCGTATTATAAGATTTGACCATATAGAAGACCAGCTTGAAAATCCTCCTGCACCCGTCATTATCAATGATGCTTTTCCCACAGATAAACATCATGGGTGGAAATTTATTGCATTCGGACCGGATAATAAAATTTATATTCCAGTAGGTGCACCATGCAATGTCTGTGAAAAAAAAGACAAACGGTATGCATCGATTACACGGATGAATCCCGATGGCTCCGGGTTTGAAATTTTTGCATCCGGCGTAAGAAATACCGTGGGATTTGACTGGCATCCGTTAACAGGGGAATTATGGTTTACAGACAATGGCCGTGATATGATGGGAGAAAATATTCCCCCGGATGAATTGAACAGGGCATGGAAGTCGGGACTTCATTTCGGGTTTCCATATCTTCACGGTAAATCATACTATGATCCAGACTACACAACGGTAAACAGGGACATCACCTTACCGGAAATAGAATTAGGTCCTCATGTTGCTGCCCTTGGAATGAGATTTTACTCGGGCACTATGTTCCCGGAAGAATATAAAAACCGGATTTTTATTGCTGAACATGGTTCCTGGAATAAAATTGTTCCCATTGGATACAGGATAACAATCGTGCAATTAAAAGACAATAAAGCGATGTCATACAACGTATTTGCAGAAGGATGGCTTAAGAACGGTTCTTCCTGGGGCAGACCGGTTGATCTGTTATTTTTAAAAGATGGTTCAATGCTTATCTCCGATGATAAAGCAAATGTCATTTACCGGATATATTATGAAGGGAAGAGATAGGGGAGTTATTTTCTGTCCGGGATGTGGAGTAGTTCCCTTGGCTTACTCCCGTTCGGGGGTCCGACGATTCCCCTCATTTCCATTTCTTCGACAATTCTTGCAGCCCTGTTGTACCCTATTTTGAGCCTTCGCTGTAAGTATGAAGCAGATGCTTTCCCTTTTGCAACAACAATTTCCATTGCTTTTTCCATCAGGGGATCAGTCTCGCCGAACTGGATATCTTCTTCCTCCTCATCATCAATAAATATCTCTTCGTCAATATAATCCGGTTCACCAAGGGTTTTTATATACTGTACCAGGTTTTCCACCTCTTCCTCCGAAACATAAGAACCCTGGATTCTCACTGGTACCGGATCCCAGGCAGTAGTGATAAGCATATCTCCTTTGCCAAGAAGTTTTTCAGCCCCGACACAATCAATAATAATCCGGGAATCAAACTTACTCGCAACCATAAATGCGATCCGTGAAGGAATATTTGCCTTTATAAGTCCTGTAATTACTTCCACAGATGGTCTCTGCGTAGCGAGTACCAGGTGAAGACCAACTGCCCTGGACATTGCTGCAAGCCGTGCAATCGTCTGCTCCATTTCTTTTCCCGTATTGGCGATTAAATCTGCAAACTCATCAATAATAATCACAATATAAGGAAGATTGGAGATCGTGAGTTTCTTGTTTTTCACTTTATTGTTAAATGAATGAATATCCCTTACCCCCATGGCATCCAGGAGCGAATATCTTCTTTCCATCTCACAAAGACAATACTGGAGAGCCTGAAATGCCTTGTGCGGATTAGTCACCACTGGTGTTAGAAGATGAGGGGTATCATTATAGAACTTAAGTTCTACGATCTTGGGATCTATAAGAAGAAGTTTTACCTCATCCGGGGATTTTCTGTAAAGAATGGAACAGATAATTGAATTCACACAAACGGATTTTCCTGAGCCTGTTGCACCTGCAATAAGAAGATGCGGAGTCTGGACAAGATCGATGATCTGGGCTTCTCCTGCAATATCTTTTCCTATAATAATAGGAATGACATACTTCTTTGTCATAAAAATATCCAGGATAACCATTTCTTTAAAGGAAACAATTGCCCGTTTTTTGTTCGGGACTTCTATCCCGACAGCATGTTTTCCCGGAATCGGGGCTACAATCCGGACCCGGGAAGCTGCGAGTCTGAGTGCGATATTATCTGCAAGGTTAACAATCTTTGAAAGCTTAACCCCTGGTGAAGGCAGGATTTCAAACATCGTAATCACGGGACCTTTCCGAATTCCCGTTACTTCGGCAGTGATATTAAATTCTTTCAAAGTATCCATAAGGATCTGTCCTGCATTTTTTGTTTCACTGTCCACAGTCCAGTAGTTGCCATCTTCATAATCCTTCAGAATTCCATCGACAGGAACAGAATATGGTCCTGTATTGTACTTTCTCACCGGTTTTTTTGGAAGTTTTAAAGAAGACGGATGTTCAATTTCTTCCCCGTTTTCTTTTTCAGGCTTTTCATTGATCTCTTTTTCATGTACTTCTTCGATTCCATCCCGGATTACTTCTTCCTGTTCATTTATATCGTCAAGAATTTCAAACTCATCAACCGGTATATCCTCCAATTCATCTGGTAAATGCAAAAGACCAGGATCTGTATCCTGTACACACTCTTTTTTTTCCGGTTCGGGCAGCGAGAGAAAGGGTTTGTTTTTTCTGCCTTTATAACCGGGAAGGGCGAGTTTAATGCCGGTTGCATTCCGGTCATCCTTATCCTGATTGGTTTGTTTCTCCTTTCTCGTATCCATATTCCCTGGTTTTTTAGCCTGATCTTTATGTTTCTTATACATTCGATGGATATTTAACACCATTGCTCTTTTATTTATATGTTCATTTTTCTCATGTTCAAGATATATCAGGTCAGGTGTACTGGTTTCTTTTATTTTAAAAGAGTTTCTATGTTTTTTTTGTGTAAATTGAGCATAGTTATATATAAGATATAGTTCAATAATAAAAAGAATGAGAAGGAAAATTCCCCCGGGTATCTTCCCTAAAATACTCTGTATAAAAAAAGCGAGGGAGGATCCTGCTATCTTTTCCATGGAAATGACATGCAAAAATAAGGAACAGGTCAGGAAAGGAATTATTGAAAGAATAAGAACAATAAGCCTGCTTGAATAAAATGGTTGTTTTATAAGAAGCACCGAACCGGCAAAAAGAAAACATGGGATATAAAAAGCAGCCAGGAAAAAGCTTGACAGGAGAAATGCGCCGGGAATAAGGAATATATTTGTTACCGGTTTTTCCGTATTATTTCCAAGAAGAGAGAATAACATGGAAAAAACAAGGAATATCCCGATAGTTGTAAAAACAAATGCAATCCACGATGCAAATTGAGATGGTTTTACCTTCAAATCTTCCCCTCCTTTTCTATATATCGGGAATTCCGTGTTGATTTCTTAAGCATTTGCTTTGTTTTCATCTGCAATTCCTGAAACCTGGAAACCTGGACAAAACCCTTGACAGAAAATATAAAAATACCTATTATGACCCATTCCACATTTAAGTGTATGGTGAAGCAACAGGAGGAAGATACTATGTCTTTTAAAAAAGTCTCTAACCAGATTGAGTTTATTGTTCAGGAGCACGAAATTTCCGAATTCTGGAAAGAGAATCAGTCGTTCCGGAAATTAATGACATTACGGCAGGGATCCCCCAGGTGGTTCTTTTTGGATGGACCGATTACAGCGAACAATCCGATGGGTATTCATCATGCATGGGGAAGAACCTATAAAGATGTCTGGCAGCGGTTTAAAAGTATGCAGGGGTATGACCAGAAATGGCAAAACGGTTTTGACTGCCAGGGCCTGTGGGTCGAAGTTAATGTAGAAAAAGAATTAGGCTTTCAAACAAAAAAAGATATTGAAAAATTCGGTCTGGCAGATTTTGTCGTAAAATGCAAACAGCGTGTTCTCGAGTTTGCATCTGTTATCACACAGCAGTCGGTCCGGCTTGGTATGTGGATGGACTGGAATGATCCTGATTTCCTGCTCGATTTACGGAAAAAATTGGGCGAGGATCCCTGTCAGGAAATAACTATTAAAAGCCAGGATGGCCAGGTAAAAGGTACGGTCGAGCAGATTATCGGGCAGCTGGGAATACCCGGGATAGGCGGTTCCTACTTTACTTTTTCAAATGAAAACAACTATATGATCTGGTTATTTATCAAACGGTGCTGGGAAAAAGGCTGGTTATATAAAGGAACAGATGTAATGCCGTGGTGTTCCCGGTGCGGAACAGGTATCTCCCAGCATGAAATCGTAACAGACGGATACCAGGAATTGACTCATGCTTCAGTATACCTGCGGTTTCCACTCCGGGGACGGGAACGGGAAGCATTACTTGTATGGACGACAACACCATGGACACTGGCATCCAATGTTGCAGCAGCTGTTCATCCTGACCTTACTTATGTAAAGATAAAGCAGGATACCTGGTCTTACTATCTTGCCAAAAATACGGTAAAAACGGTGATAACAGGTGATCACGAGATTCTTGACGAGGTATCCGGGCAATCACTTATTGGTCTGGCTTATGAAGGCCCCTATGATCACCTGCCTGCAGTCCAGAAGAAAGGGGTTCCGCAGGCCCATACTGTTATCCCATGGGATCAGGTAAGCGAGGAAGAAGGAACAGGGATTGTCCATATTGCCCCTGGCGCCGGTGCAGAGGATTATGTTCTTGGCAAGGAACATGGCCTGCCTGTTCTTGCATCACTTACGGAAGAAGGAATTTTCATTCACGATTTTGACTGGCTTACTGGCCGTTCAGTACAGGCAGTTGCACAGGACATTTTTACCGATCTTAAGAAAAGGGAATTACTTTACCGTATTCAGGATTATACTCACCGGTATCCTGTCTGCTGGCGCTGCGGGGAAGAACTGATTTTCCGCCTGGTCGATGAGTGGTTTATCAAGATGGGAGAGAAATATGAAAAGCCTGAAAACGAACTTACTGAAGAGGAAAAAGAACGGAGTCTCCGCTACCAGATTATGGATATAGCAAAACAGGTAAAATGGATCCCGAAATTCGGCCTTGACCGTGAACTGGATTGGCTTAACAATATGCACGACTGGATGATTTCCAAGAAACGCTACTGGGGTCTTGCCCTTCCTATCTGGGTATGCCAGGAATGCGACCATTTCGAGGTTATCGGGAGTGAAGATGAACTGAAAGAACGTGCTGTTGAAGGCTGGGATGTGTTCGAGGGACACACCCCCCACAGGCCTTATATTGATGCAATAAAGATCAAATGTTCCAGATGCGGAAAACTCATGCAGCGGATCCCGGATGTGGGGAATCCCTGGCTGGACGCAGGAATTGTCCCTTTTTCCACATTGCAATACCAGAGTAACAGGGATTACTTTAATCAATGGTTTCCTGCGGAATTTATTACCGAGAGTTTTCCCGGGCAGTTCAGGAACTGGTTTTATGCAGTCCTTGCAATGAGTACGGTAATCGAAAGGAAAGTACCCTATAAAGCTGTTTTAGGTCATGCAACGGTGCTGGGGGAAGACGGCTGTCCCATGCACAAAAGCTGGGGGAATGCCATCGAGTTTAATGAAGGAGCCGATAAAATCGGTGTCGATGTAATGCGATGGATGTTCTGCACCCACAACCCCGAGAAGAACTTATTATTCGGCTACAAGCTGGCCGATGAAACCCGGAGACAGTTCCTTATCCCTCTGTGGAACATCTATACCTTTTTCACCAATTATGCTGTTATCGATAACTGGACGCCGAAAAAGAATTGGGTGCCGGATCCGCAATTACCCCCCATAGACCTGTGGATTATCGCGCGGCTTCATCAAACCCTGGCCGATGTGACAACGCGGCTTGAAGAATTTGATGCATACCGTTCCACACAGACACTCAAAGCTTTTATCGATGATCTGTCCAACTGGTATGTCAGGCGGTCAAGAAGGCGTTTCTGGAAATCGGAAGTCGATAGTGACAAATCAGCAGCATATGACACACTGTATTATGTGCTGGTAAACCTCATAAAAATGCTTGCCCCTTTTATTCCTTTTGTGACCGAGGCAATATATCAGAACCTTGTCAGATCAATTGAACCCGGTGCCCCGGACAGTATTCATCATTGCTTGTGGCCCGAAGCAGCCAGAGATTTTATCGATGAAAAGCTTGTCGAATCCATGGCAAAAATCAAAAAACTTACCAGCCTCGGGCACAGTGCACGGAAGAGCGTGAACATAAAGATACGCCAGCCCCTGGACAGGGCGAAGATATACGGTTACCGGAAAGAGGAAATTGAAGATTTATTACACCTTCTTATTGATGAAATCAATGTAAAAGAAGTCGAGTTTGCAAACACCAGGGAAGAGCTTGTTCAGTATAAGGTACTGCCCGAAAGCCGTTATTGGGGGGAAAAGTTAAGGAATAAATACCCCAGGCTTCAAAGTTTGTTAAAGGAAATAGATGTGAATGAACTTGGTCAAAAACTCACACAGGGGGAAGAAGTGACAATGGCATTTGATGATGAACAATCAATCACCCTTTCCCCGGAAAATACCATCGTTCATACGGAGCCATTAGAAGGGTATGCAACATCGACAGAACAGGATGTTGTTATCGCAATACACACGGATATCCCGGAGGATCTGGTACTGGAGGGACTTGCCAGGGAGATTGTACGGCGGGTCCAGAATTTACGCAAGGAAGCGGACCTGGAGATGGATGACCGTATTGTTACTGTGTATAAAGCAGAGGGAGACCTGGCAAAAGCGATTGATGCATTCTCGGATTATATAAGCAGGGAAACCTTAAGTACGTCACTCACCGAAGGAACCCCGAATAAAGAAAATGTATGGACCATTTCCACAAAGATCGAAGGAATGCAGCTGACGGTAGGTATAAGCCGGAATGAATAAAAGTGATGAGGATTTGATAAATCAGTTATTTAAGAAAAAGAAAGAATTTCATCATAAACAGGCGGCTTTATCGATAGAAGAGAAAATTAAAATATTAGTAAAACTCCAGGAAATTTATATAACCCTTCAGACACAAAGAGGGATCAAAACAGACAAAATTGTCTGGAAGTTATAATTATTACCATGAACAGGGAAGGATCTGAATTTATGATTAAAAAAAATATCGCTCTTTTATTGATTCCTGTTATTTTTCTTTTTATACAATGTCTTGCCACTGAAAGAGTAAATAAGCAGGTTCAGGGATCATCAAGGACAGAAAATGGAAAGACCGGGAATGAAACAGTATTCGGGTTTGGTATTTTAGAAAGAATCCCCGGGTTATGGAACGGACCTGTTACTTCTTCCACACCGGCAGGGAGTTTTGACAGATGGTATGTGGATTTTCGGCCTGTATCTCCCGGGCAGGTATCCCAGTATTCCACACTTGATGCACAAACAGTGAACTATATGAGTTTTTTTATTGTAAAGCACAATAATCAATTAAAAGTAGCCCTGCGAACGGAAGGTGTTTTTCAAAACAAAGGATGTGTTACCTATGAGGTTATGGATACTGTAAAGGAATCCGAAGGATATTACAGGTTCTCCGACTTTCAGGCTGGTGAAAAACGGGCATTTACTGAATTCACTTTCAAGCCGGATGAATTTTTAATGGAAGTTTATACAAATAAATTCAACAAGGTATTTCCCTTGCAGTTGCATTCGCAATGGAGGGCAAAATTAGGCGATCGAAGTGCCGCACTCAATGCGGTTTCACATTTTAAATTCCCCCAGCCATTAATGGTAAAGGATTTTTCCCATGTCTTTGACAATATGACTGAAAGTATTTATTTTACATTTGAAAATGATCCTTACAGTTCATTATCCCAGCCGTATGTGGGAACCGTTACCGTAACCCTGTCTATAGATAAAGAGTTAAAAGTGAATAACAATCATGAGCTGTTTTTATTATTGACAACCGGTTCGCTTTATGAGGGATTGAAATACAAAGAAGAAAACCTCAAATACATTTCCAAATACGTATATCTTCCTGTAAGTACGAAACAATACACCTTTAGCCATGTTCATCCCGGTACCTATTATCTGTATTCACATGATGATGTAAATGGCGATAAAAAATACTTAAAAGGCGATTATATAAGTTCAGATATAAATAACATCGTAACTCTTCAAGCCGGTGGCAATGTTTCAATAAAGACAAATATAGATTTTATCATACCGTGATGTCATTCTCTTTGTAAACTGAACAAGCATATTCTTTATTTCTTCTTTGGCCTGTCTTTTTTCTTTACTGTTTTTGTCTTCTTTTCCGGCTTCTTCATCACTGTTTTTGCCACGCCTTCGTCAAATACAATTGTCGTATTCCCTACTTTAATTAAATCTCCTGAACGAAGCACCTTTTTCGTCACTTTTTTGTTATTCACTGTTATCGGCTCATCCATACTGGCGATGGTAAATACTCCATTATTCTGTTCAATTTTTGCCTCGGTAAGGGTTAATTCCTCATCCCCTTTTATCGTAAGATCATTATCCATACTCCCACCGATAGTAACCGCTTTTTTATTATCAACAATGGTAAGGGGTTTTACCGATGTCTTTTTGCCGTTCACGGTAAGTACATCCAGGGTGGGAATTTTCTTTTTATTCTTGAACTTTAAAAGTGAGAGAAGCCAGAGTAAAAGAAGCCCTGCAGGAATTGCTGCAAACATCCAGAAAATGAGTTTTTCCTGGGGTTTGCCGAACATTGTCCCTGCATAGTAATCCCGTTCGGCTTCCTGTTTTTTCCCCCGTTCTTCGAATACAACCTTAACACGCCGCTTCTCTTCATGATCCATGCCTGCTTCATAGGTAATAAGGTATTCATTCAATATCTGGTTACGGATAAGACTGTAAAGGTTTTCAAGTTCCCCGGGCTGTTGTGCCGGGAAATACCGTCCTCCTGTATTTCCTGCAATAGTTTCAAGGGATTTATTCTTTGTTTCTATAAGACCAATGGTAAAGACAGATATCCCTTCCTTTTGTGCAGCATCAATTGCGCCCTCTATCTCTACACGTTTTGTATAGTGGGGGTTATTCGGCCGTTTGAACACTTCCCCGTCTGAAAGAAGAATGATTACCTTCCTCCCACCGGAAGCCCTGAAGTCTTCAATGGCCTCGTTAAGCCCTTCATAAATCTCTGTATACCCTTCATCACCTTTGGGTCTTTCTATTTCCATAAGTGCTTTTTCAATCAACACCTTTTTATTTGTCGGTTTTATTACCTGCCCGAGTTTCCAGTTGAATGTGGTAAACCCGATCCTGTCTGCCGGATTTTTTATCTGGGCAAGGAGGGAAATAATAGCATTCTTTGCATAGGTGAGACGCCATTTTTTCTCATCTTCCGTATCATTCCCGGAGGCATCCTGGTACATACTCCCTGAATTATCAAGAAGGAGCAGCATATTCACCCCTGTATCAATATTCACTCCCCGGGCAAAATGAACGATCTTTCTTTTTTTGCCCTGTTCATATACGGTAAACCGGTCTTTTTCAAGGTTCCCCTGGGGATAACCATTTGAATCTGTTACACTCACATATATCTTTACCTGCTGATTAATGAGAAGAGGGGTGTTATCTACCTGCGAAATTGTGATGATCTCTGAATAGAGAAGAACCGTTAGAAAACTTAAAAGTATAACATATGCTACAATGATTGATTTTCTCATCTTTTATCCCCTTCCTTTACTTCTTTTCCTTAAACTCAAACTGTGCATTCCCGATACGTATTATATCACCATCTTCCAGCTTTTTCCCTTTTTCCTTGCCTGTACCTTTATTCGGATCATCATTAACATACGTCAGGTTCTTTGGCCCGGAATTGGTAAGATAAAACCCGTCTTTGGCCTGTGTAATTTCCGCATGAATATCATCGATATTATTGTACCCGGGAAGATTGATGGCAGTGACAGGCGAGGAACCGATTGTGGTAAGCCGTTGCGTAAGGGGATATTCCCTGCCTTTCAGATCCCCGCTTAAAAGATTAAGAGACGCTTTCGACAAATTAATTTCGATAAGACCGTAAAAAAACCCGACAAAAAGCCCGAGAAGGATAAGACCGGCAAGCCTGGCAACAAAATGCAGGGAAAGAAGAAGACGGAGATACTCAAAAGCAAGACCGCCGATAATGCCCCCGATGAATCCGCCGATAATGCCATTTCGTGCTTTTAATAAAGAACGGCTCCGGATTCCCTCGCTTAACCCGATGCAGATCCCAAACAGTGCCCAGCCAAGGGCTTTTGAGAGGGGAAATGCAATTGTCTTAAAGCCTATGTTTGAATTAAAAATCAGGGTGCCTAAAAATTGCAGAATTGCCTGCCCGGAAAACAGCCCGATAATTCCCCCGATTGCACCAAAGCAAAGACCCATCAGAAGTCCCGGAATGAGTTTTTTTCTTGAAATGGATATTATTCCTTCACTCATTCCGAAGCATCCGCCCATGAACAATCCAATAACTATCCCCGTGGAAATACTGTAAAGCAAAAGATTGGGAAAATATGGTTTTATAAAAATCATGAGCTCGGTAAAAGGCCATGAGAGAATTCCAGCCGCGATTCCAATCAGGCTGTATACGATAATCCGCATAGCAAGTGTCATTCCGACCTCCTCTTATAGAATTATTTGCTTCATTCTTTGATTTCAATTACTTTTGTATGTTTATCATAGGTAATTGTTACCTTTATCGTTTTTCCCTTTATTATCTTGAATTGATACGGTTGAGATACATTCTCTTTTCGAATGGTAAGGGAATATTTACCTTCGGGAAGTTCAAACTCTTTATTCCCGGCTATTGTATTACCATATGTCACAAATACCTTTTTCTGCCCCCCAAGGTAATTTTCTTTCCGTCCATCGATCTCAATGGAAAGACCTTCTATGTTGCTTGAAAGAATGAGTGTGCCCGGTATCTGGATCATATTTACTTCACATAACAATGTATCCATGCTGGATTCCACATGAAATGTCACCGTTTCTTCATAATATCCATCTGCCCTGTACCGGAATGTCAAATTACTCCCGGAGGATATGGATTCTGAAAGTTTCTTTTTATTCTGCTCCCAGTCTATCCATCCTTCCTTTGTTTTAATAAAAACCGTTGTTAAAGAAGCAATTGATTTATCCAAGATACTGTCTTTAATGGAATGCCTGATAGAAATCGGCTTATGTAATGTTTCACTGATATTAAATTCAAGCAATCTTCGTGAATATGTCTTGTATGTTTCATTTTTTTGAATCAATCGCGGATTAAGATAAAATGTCTGCACAATTTTCTGGTTTTCCACTATAAGATCCAATTTATATTTTCCGGCAGGGAGATATACCTTGTCTGTCGTGAGTAATGTATTATTTTTCTTAAGTTTTACCACATCCGCATCGGTAAACAGGATAAAATCAAAATATGGATGCAGCATTAATGAATATTTTTTTTCTTTATTCTTTTCATCTTTTTCTTCTGAATATACATTTGCATATGCATAGATAAATGCAGGATTTTTATAATATTTTTTGGGAATCACTGCCCTGATTTCCAGGCTGCCGTAATTTCTAGCTTGAAAGAATTCATGATAAAAACCCTGGGTATATAATACAAAGCCCCCTATTCCCAGTATTCCCACCATTCCAATAGTAGAAACAAGGCTCAGGAGAAGATTCTTTTTTTTCTTTAAGGAAAGGCCTTCAAGCAAGCATTCTTTGGTTTTATCCGATATATACTCCTGAAGAGCCTTTTTTACCGCCGTGTGTTCCTTGAACCGGTAAATATATTTAGAGATAATTTTAAGCAGGTATTTAAGATCCTTATACCGCTTATTAATCTTATGGTTCATGGTTTTTTTAATAATTTTCTTAAATAACGCGGGAATTTCGGGATTCAGTTTTTCCGGTTTTTCATATTGGCCTTTTGTTATGCTGCTGATTGCCTCCGCAGTGAAATTCGACGGGAAAGGTCTCACCCCGGTTACCATTTTATAGAACATAACTCCAAGGGAGTATATATCAGAACGCTTATCCACGGTTTTCGTACTTGCAAGCTGTTCCGGGGACATATAAGCCGGGGTTCCCATCACTGCCCCGGTATGGGTTATCTCTTCTTCATTATCTTCCCGTGCAGTGGCAATACCGAAATCAACCAGCTTTACACGCCCTGATTTTGATATTAAGACATTATCCGGTTTAATATCCCTGTGTACAACTCCTTTGTCATGAGCATATTTTAAACCCTTTGACACTTCGTTTAAAATAATGAGTGCTGCCATCGGGCATATAATTTTTTTCTTTTTTATCAGATCTTCAAGAGAAATTCCATCAACATATTCCATGGCTATATAATACGCCGAACCTTCCCGGAAATGATCGTAGACCTGTACGATATTTTCATTTCTGAAATCGATCATGATACGGGCTTCACGTTTGAAACGCTTGGCCAGGGATTTTTCTGATGAAATACTGAGTTGCTTTAGAATAATCGGACGTCTTAACGTGGGATGAAGTGCTTTATAGACTTTCCCCATCCCACCCTCTCCTATTTTACCTAATACCCTGTATTTCCCTATTTTCGCCTTTTCTGCCATTATCCCCCACCTTCCAATAATAATTGTTTTAAAACATCTTTCAATTCGATGATATCCTTTTCAAGATCTATATCCCCTTCCGGTTGGATGAGTGCAATAATGAATTTATTCGGGTTATGAATCTGGATATATTTCCCGTCTGCCCTTTTTGAGAATTTCCCCAGGATTGCCCTGTGGCCGCCGAAATAATAACAACCAGTAAGATCCGGTAATTCGAGGTATATTTCCAGCATTTCCCGTACACTCCCGAATTCCGCAGCATTATTATCTGTCCAGGTTAAACCCTGGATAACATGGGGATTATCTTTATAATGTAATACGTCATTGTATTCATAGAATAATTGGGGTTCAGCATGTGAAACAAGAAAATTCCTGCCAATTGCAAGCAGGGGAAGTCTTTTCTCGAACGAATAATATTCCTGTAGAAAATCAACTCCATAAAATTTAGTTATATATTCTAAAACCATGGCCCCTTCATATGCATATTTTCTAAAAGGATAATTCCCCCCGCCCCTTTCATTCGTGATATTTTCATGATTTCCTTTTAAAAAGTGAAAATTATCCGGAAAGGCACATTTTACACGCATAACCATTTCCATAATTCCCAGACTTTCTCTCATTTCCTCATCAATAAATGTATGCTTCTGAAATTTCCCTGAATATTCTTCAAGAGCTTTCTGCCATCTTTTTGCAGCCCTTCCTTCTGCATGGAAACCGTCCCCGACACATACCACCTGTATCTTATTACGTGCAAGTCCGGTAAGGGTGGGATTTTCATGTATCTTCGCAAACATAATATTAAGAAAAAAATTCATACGGGCATGAATATCCGGTATTATAATTGTCGGGATATCCCTTTTTAAATGGATGATTCCCCCGGGTTCCCCGGCACCTCTCCCTGTTAAACAATAGGGACGAATTTCTTCGTTTTCATAGGCCAGCACCTTGTTTGTCTGATTTACAATGGCTAAATATTCTTCCGGTTCCGGGGGATTTTTCCTGCTATATATATTGATAAGGTTATTTCTTAATGACATTGTATCGCTTTCAGATAAATATTCTTCCTGGTACATCCGGACCTACCTGTTAATATAATATACCCTTCCCTTTTTCTGAGTTCATCCCCACCGGTTTTTTCATGTCAGTATATTATAGATAAATAATTACCGGGTCAATTAAATTCTTTGCATAAGTAAACATAAAACTTATTGAGAAGTTTGTATCTCAGAAAATCAATCTTTTCCCCGGATATAGACGTATGAAATACAATAAGTATGGGCTTTGAATATTCAGGTTTCTGAATTATTCATCGAGCATCACTGTTTTGTTGACACCAAGCATAAGTTCTTCAACATGGCTCATAACCTGCGTAAGGTTTTCTTCCTGCTCTTCCGGACTCATCTCTTCTTTCAGCACAGCTATTTTGAATATTTTTGATGTACTTTTTACAGGACCTACTTCGAATTCAATAATATCATCAACTGCTGCATCTTTTGCAAGTTTAGACCCATCTCTTTCTGCAGAATCCGGGGCATCGGTACGAAATCCGATACTTGTATAAACAACTTTCCGGGTTCCATCAACAAGCGGTCCTAATCGAAGTAAAGAACCTGAATAGGTCATTACAATTGCACCACGTTCATCATCCTGTGCAAGAGATTCTACTTCTTCCATATCCTGATTTTCGATCTCTTCTTCAAACACCTGCTTTTTATCCAACCAACCTTTTGCCAATTTTTCTATGCTTTCCTCGTCATCTGGTAGTTTCGATGCCTTCATAATAGCCCGGAGATGATCATGAAGATTTTCCGGCACCTGATCCATATATTCACCCATTTTATCCTCCTAAAATCTTTTTCTACCCATAATCCTAACCCCTTCTCTTCAAAAATTCAAGAAAAAATCAGTTTTTCTATGATTGTACCAGGGTAGTTTCTTTTCAACAGGCTTAATCAGTTCCCGATTTTCCCGGTTCCTCACTCCCTTTTTTCTTTTTTTTAAAAACTTTCCTGTACACAGGGAGTTTCATTATAATGGTAACAGTAAGTATCCCCCCGATAACAAGCCATCCATACCACGGTAAATCCGGCAGCATCTTTCCCTCCTTATTGAACGAAACACTTGCTTTTTACCTTATAGAGTATTCGTTTCTTTTTTAGAATATCGAAATATGGCACTGGTGTCTATATCTGTACCACCTTGTTAAAACAATAATTATAGAACCCCGGAATTTATATAAATATCGTGGAATTACAGATTGTAAATAATTCGCAAGTACAACACGTAATTTATCTGTAAAATCTACAGATAAGAAATCATCCGGGAATCTCATCCTATTATTACATTCTTGACTAATCCACTCTTTCAAACTACAATCTGTACTATGAAAGCATTTATACTTATTATCGGTCTCATTATCGGGTTGATGGCGGGATTAATTCTGGTTGTCGGCCTGCCGGAGTTTGAAAAACCTGTGGCAAACGATTTGTACAGGGGAGAATTTATCGATATTAAAGGTGATACAATCAGATATTTTCAGAAAGGGCAGGGACCGGATGTCCTCCTGATTCATGGAACACCGGGTGTGGTGGAGGACTGGGAAACCCTGGCAAAAGAACTGGAAAAAGATTACCGAGTAACTGCATATGACCGTCCCGGGCAGGGATTAAGCAGTTTCCAGTATAATCCGGATCCTCTCCTGTATAATATGGAGATCGCTGCAGGACTTATTAAAGCCCTGTCTCTTACTGATGTGATTGTTATCGGCCATTCATATGGGGGTGCTATTGCCCTGGCCCTGGCGGTACAGGAATCACCGGAAATAAAGGGATTTGTTCTGTTAAGTCCCGCATCATTCCCTACCGGGGGATTCAAGCTTTTTGACCTGATAGCAGGGTATCCTGTCGCGGGGAGGGGGCTTATAAGAATTATTCGAGGATCTGTTATTCCATCTCTAATAAAAAACGGGCTGAATACTGCCTTTAATCCAAATTTAAAGCAAAAACCGGATTATTACTATGAAACGAGGATAAACCTATTTATTCAGGCAAAAGCACTTGTCAGTACATATAGGGAAGAGGCCTTTTTTAACAAGGGTATAAATTCCATAAAACAATATTATGGTGATATTAAAAAGCCCGTTCTTATCATTCATGGGGAAAGCGACAAGGTCATTCCGCTTTATGTTTCACAGGAACTGAATAACCTTATCCCTGATTCAAAGTTGGTAATATTGAATGAGACATGCCATATGGTACAATATGTCGCACCGGAAAAGATAAAAGAAGAAATCGATGCATTTACAGAAACCTTTGTAGAAGAACCACAAATAGAATAAAAAATAGAGTTTGAAAAAAAGAACCTGTATTTTACTGGTGGAAATCACATGGGAATGGGTGAAAACCGGAGAAAAAAGAATGCCTTTGAAATAGAATCCACTTTGGATGGTAAAAATTATGGAAAACCTCACAACCGGTTGAAAAGCAAAAAAGTTCAGATATTTTCGCAATTATGTTAAGGAAACGTAGATAAAAGCAGTTTATAATGAAAACATAAAAATAGATAATGTAAAAAAGGAAGGAAAAATAGTCATGAAAACCCCTGTAAGTATGAAAAGACATTTATTATTATTGCCGATTATTGTTCTTCTTATCATCAGCCTGGGTACCTATACTATTCTGTCACAGGCAACAACTCCCGGTGATGTTAATTCTGACAGCAGTATCGATATTGTTGATGCATTACTTGTCGCCCAGTATTATGTAGGTCTTAACCCGGGAAATTTTAATGCAACTGCGGCAGATGTGGACGGGAACGGGTCGATAGATATTGTCGACGCATTGCTGATTGCCCGGTTTTATGTAGGGCTTATCAATGAATTCCCCGGGCAAACACCCACGCCCACTCCGGACAATGGGGGTTATTCATTTACCGGGGTTTTGAATGATGGATATATCGATGGCTCCCGGGTGGCATATACCACGACAGCGACTTTTGACGGTTCAATTGTCACCATAACATTTGATGGAGGGGCCGGATTTGAATGGGCCTGGCTTTATACCCCGGATCACCATACCATGACAAATACAGGCGGCAATATATGGTCTGCAACATTAAGCGGGTATTCTGCCGGGAGTACCCTTGAATACTATTTTACCGTAAGGAAAAATGGGCAGGAAGCAAACAACAACGATGCACGCCACATCTGGATTGTCGGAACCGGTTCCCCGGATGATACTCCAGCACCTACCCCGACGCAACCAGGTATTACTCCCGATCCGACAACAGTACCGGGGGATTATGTGCTTGTATGGTCAGATGAATTCGAAAATACCATTGGACCGGATTGGGTGTTTGAAACAGGGAATGGCGACGGCGGCTGGGGAAATAATGAGCTTGAGTATTACAGACAGGAAAATGCATACATTTCAAATGGGCAGCTAGTTATTGAAGCAAAGCAGGAGAATTACGGCGGATGCAACTACACATCGGCAAGAATGAAAACCCAGGGAAAAAAATCATGGTGCTATGGAAGGATAGAAGCCCGTATAAAACTGCCAATGGGCCAGGGAATATGGCCTGCATTCTGGATGCTCGGGGACAATATAACCTCTGTGAACTGGCCTGCCTGCGGAGAAATCGATATTATGGAACACATAAACAACGAGACACAGGTACATGGCACCATTCACTGGGATTCAGACGGGTATGTTAATTATGGAAATTCGACCTCCGTAAATGCAGCGGATTATCATGTATATTCTATTGAATGGGATTCATCTGCAATTAAATGGTTTGTGGATGGTAATCAATACAGTGAAGCAAATATCTTAAACAACATCAACAGTACCCATGAGTTTCACAATAATTTCTTTATTTTATTGAATTGTGCAGTAGGCGGAAACTGGCCCGGTTCCCCGGATTCAAGCACCACTTTTCCTGGATATATGTATGTGGATTATGTAAGGGTTTGGCAGCAGCAGTAGCGATTCATTTTAACAGCGTTTTGATGCAAGGTGCTGTTCAACAAGTTGAACCCCAATTGTCGTTTACAAGGTGTCCTGTGATTTCTCTCCGGACTTCGTGACATAGCGGTGTTACAAGAACTATACGCAGATTTAACTGTGCTTTGTTTTTTCATACAATCCTGTACACGAAGAATTCCTTTCCGGAAATTGTTGAAATCTATTTTCTACTATGTTACCTTTCCTTGTCTTATAACCTGTTATGGAGATGGGAATTTAATGATTACATCGAAAGCCTGGAATTGGGACAGTGATATTCATGATTATTGGAAAAAAGTCTCTGACGAGTTTCTTCCTGTCATGTTGAAATGGAAATCAAATAATTTTTTAAAAATACTGGACCTGGGGTGCGGAATCGGCAGAAATGCCCTTTACATGGCCCGGTTGAATTTTGATGTTTATGCATTTGATTTATCTGACAGCGGGCTTTCCCGGTTAGCAGATGAAGCAGAAAAGAACATGCTTTCCATAAATATAAAAAGGGGCGACATGCTGGACCTGCCTTATGATGATGATTTTTTTGATTGTGTACTCGGGTTTCATTCCATTTATCATACGGATTATGAAGGTCTGCAAAAAGTCATTTCCGGAATTTACAGGATTGTGAAGAAAGGCGGTGAATTATTTATCACATTAAATTCAAAGGAAAGCGATGTATGGCAGCAATACGGGCAATACGCAGATAAAAAAATAGATGAATATACCCTTATAAAAACAGAAACCGCCGAAACAGCCGTTCCCCATACTTATCTGGATTACAAAGAAGTCCTTGAGCTTCTTTCCGGTTTCAGTATAATAAGAATTCAACAGATATTTGATTATTTTGAAGATAGAAAACATGCCCATTTTTTTATAACATGCAGGAAAGAAAAATAATATTCAATTATGAAAATAATAAATGATATCGATAACAATAAAATTAATCAAATAAGCGAAATACTCTATGAGGGTTTTAGGGAAAAAATAAATGCAATTATTAAGGAAAAAGGGAAAGCTCTTGCTGTCATTAGAAAAATGATAAACCCGGATATGGGATTCTACGCGGTAGATGAAAATGAAGACATTATCGGTGTTATCGGAACAGTAACAAAGCATAAAAGCTTCTATGGACTTAAGTTTAAAAATATAATGGAAGATCAATACAAATCCCCTGGCAAAAAAATTGTATGAAAAGCACGGATTTTATGCAGAAAAAGAAAAAAGATACGGATTTATAACAAAAAAAGCCGGATTTACCAGTGTTTTTTTTATGCGTAAAAAACTTTAAATTAATATATTCTACGGTCTGGCAGCCACGCTTTAATTCATGGGAGAATTACGCCTGGATTCAAAGCAATTGTTGACTAGTTTGTTAAAATACTATACGCTGTTTTGTAAGGTAAAAATCAGGTTGTATTGAAAAAGGAGATGTATATGCCGGAAAATAAAGAGCTTGATATAGGTATCTCGAAATATGCACGTGAAAAGGTTATAGAACACCTGAAATACAGTTTTACTCATGATTTTCTGGAAGAGGCGGATTTTGAAAAACGGTGTAATATTGCAGTAAACACGCAGAACAGGCACGATCTTAAAACCCTTGTCGAAGATCTCCCGGAGTATAAAGAGGAGCAGGATGATCTTCAAAGTACTACTCCTTCTGTACCTATAAATACAGGAAAAATACAGGAAGAAAGCAACATTGTGTGTCTTTTAAGCGGTACAGAGCGAAAAGGAATGTGGAAACCACCGAAAAAAATAAATATTTTTGTTGCAATGGGCGGGGTAGATCTTGATTTTACACAGGCTTTTTTCCCACCGGGTATCATAGAAATAAATGTATTTTGCATCATGGGTGGAGTTGATATTAAGATTCCCAATGGTGTTCATGTCGAAAACCATTGTCTTGCCTTTATGGGTGGGGTAGATGACAGGAGTATTCCCGGTGAGGATAAAAACGGTCCTACTCTTCGAATCAAGGGAATCGTCTTCATGAGCGGACTTGATATTAAAACACCAAAAGAGGGACTTATGAAACGTATTCTAAAAAAATTGAAACTGGAGTAACAATTACTTTATCATTTTTTTCAACTTCTTTATATCAGGCTTTTCAGTAACTTCCTCATCTATCCTGTTTTTTTCTATTCTGGAAAAGATAATAAGACAGACAATGCCCCCGGCAATCATAAAAAAGCAGAGAAGCTGGCCGATGGTGAAATTAAACAGGCTTTCACACCGGTATATAGGAGAATTTTTACTGCCGAATTCAATAAGGAACCTCCCGATATCCGGCTGGCGGAAATATTCAAGAATAAACCGGACAGTTCCATAACAGATCAAATAGACAGCAATTATAAATCCATTAAAAGGCTTCCTTTTTCTAAAAATAAACCACAATATAGCCCAGATAACAATTCCTTCAAAAAAAGCTTCATAAAGCTGGGAAGGGTGTCTGGGAAGATTCACTAAATTATTTTCAGGAATTGTTATTCCTATCTTTTCGGCTGCTTCCTTTACCCAGGGATCCCTGGCAGAGAGGGATCTGGCACCGGGAAATTGAATACCCCAGGGAAGTGTCGTTACCCTGCCGAAAAGTTCTCCATTAATGAAATTTCCAAGCCGGCCAAAGGTATACCCCAATGGAATTCCCGCAACAATCAAATCACCCCATTCAAGAAAATTGATTTTTTTAATCTTTGTATAAATGAGTATACCAAGGAAACAACCGATCACCCCGCCATGATATGACATACCCTGGAATCCGGTAAAAGTACATTTCCCGCCCTCGCAGTCTATGGGAAGAAACGAGATGATTGGATTTTTAATAAACGATCCCTGTACATCATATACCGTAATAGCAAAAATCCTGGCACCAAGGATAAGTCCGACAATTCCCCAGACAAAAAGGTTTAACACATCATCCTCTTTATAATCCATTTTAAGATATTTTTGTTGATATCGAAAAAGAAGATAAGTGATAGTAAAAGCAATTATATACATAAGGGCGTACCACCGTATCATAAGACCGGGAATGATTTCCGGTTTAAGCCAGTCAGGAAATTTAATATAATTTAACATTTCAACTCCTTTATATCCTTGACATAAGATTAAAACCACCTCTTTTATACTACAATCGGGGCTCAACTTATGTTGAGTACTGGGGCTGTCTAAAAAGCCTTTTTTTGTTTAAAAATAGTGGTGTTTTATGAGGAAAATATTTATGAACACCACTATATATGGATCAA
>JAFGQK010000098.1 GCA_016935735.1 Spirochaetales bacterium
AAATTAGTGAGGATTAGTGGTTTTTTTCTTATTAAGAAGTAAGTGAACTGTTACAAAAAACCTATTATTCAAAAAAAGGGCATTGACGTAAATCATTGATAATTAATATCCTCCCTTTAGAAAATAAACATGAATTAAGGGAGGATAAAATTGAAAACAATTAATGACTTTGTACCTTTAGCTGACATTCTTGTCAAGGAGTTTTCTGAACAAATTAATATGGGAAATATAGGATTAAAAGAAATAGAAGAGAAAATTGTCGAATTTATAAATCAAATTGGACATCTTTTATTAAAAGATGTAGTAGCAAAAATCAAAGAACCTGTATTGGAAAATCATATAATGATTAATGGGGAAAATGCCTTTTATAGGAATATGCATAAACCGAGGTCATCTTCAATACAGTGTTTTACTACCATAAATGCCTTTTCCGCTTGATGTAAGGATTCGGTGAGGACAACAAAATCATCAGTATATCTGATGAATTTATATACATGTTTGTCTAATGTCCAATCCAGGTGGTTAAGAACAATATTGCTCAGCAAAGGTGAAATATTTCCGCCTTATGCAAAGTAAACTTTATAAATCCTTATATTAACAATAATTGCATTTAATTTACTTTGCATAATACCTAAAATGATCGAAAGAGCAAAAAGCTCGGAATATCATTTTAGGAGGTATAGCGTATGGAAATGCAACCTTTAAAGGAACTACTCCAAGACCTTGAAAAGGAAATGTTAAGGCTTGGATATACAGAAGGGAGCAGAAACCAAACACTTGAAACGGTTTGATACATTTACACTGGACAAGTACAGGTCTTTCACAACGTTAACTAAGGAAATTGTATTGGACTGTTGCAGTAAAAAGCCATATGAAACACAGGCAAATCGACGTGCACGAGCTTCCATAATCCGCCAGTTTGGCAAATACCTTGATATATCGGTGTTGAAGCATACATCATACCGAAAAGTTATTATCCAAAAGAAAGACAGTATATGCCCCATATCTATACGAATGATGAACTTAAACGCTTTTTTCCCGAAACGGAAAAATGTCATTACAGTTCTGAATTCCCATACAGACATCTAATTATGCCCATTTTCTTCCGGATGATTTACACCTGTGGACTTAGGGTTTCAGAAGCACGGTTGCTAAAAGTAGGTGATGTTGATTTAGACGCTGGAATACTTACAATCAACCATTCAAAGAAAGATAATAGCCGTTTGGTGCCAATAGCAGATTCTCTTTTAAAAAAATGTATAAAATACGCTGAAAATGTACATATATTTTCAAAAGCGGAGGAATACTATTTTCCTGCTCCTGGCGGAAAGCCAATGACAATTGGTAATGTATACAAAAATTTCCGTAAGTTTCTATGAAGTGCAGGTATATCGATCCCCCCCCCGGAGTACCATTGCTTAGCCCCTTCGACGCAGCCCTCTGTTCATTTATATTGAACGTTGTAGCTACCCTGGCTGTTTACCCCTTCTTGAGAGTTCGGGCAATGGCTTCTGTACAATGACGAACTCGCACAGGTAAGATTTGGCACACATTTATATATAAAGTGAGCCGCACTGTTTGACTGTTTGAGACTAAGCGCAATAGTCCGCAACTCACGCTAACTACCGATTCCACCGATTCCACCGATTGATTAAATCAGATGTTATCTCAATATAATTAAAAACGTGAATGATAAAGGAAGAGACCTACGAACTCATGCAATTATTGACGCTGGCATGGAAGTACATAGAGTTATAAGAATAAAAAGTGTGTTTTTGTTATCTATGGGTTTTGAGTACCCGGCGCTGTAAAAACTCAGAACGTCAGGTTGCCATTTGTTATTTTTTTATTAATTTTAGAAAAAAGTTTAAAGCTATCGAATTATAATAAAAGTGTGATATCATTATAAGTGTCAATATTTTATATTATAAAAGGAGTTTATTATGAAAAAAATTTTAATTATGTGTTTATTTATCACACTTTGTTCTCTAAATTTATTTTCTGGTCCACACTATCTTTATGGTAACATCACTAGAATCACATCAACAAAAGAAGGTTTAATGATACAACTTGATACAGGTGTTCCTGACAATTGCACAGGTTCATATTACAATTGGCTTTTAATTAGACAAGAATATAAAGTTATGGTAGAAGTAGCATTGCTGGCCTGGAAACAAAAAATACCGGTTATTGTTTATTGTGATGGTATAGGCTATTCTGGTTTTGGTGAAATTAATCAGGTTGATCCAGCAGATTAATTATGCAATTACCCCGGATATCTTGCGCTTAATACGCAAATATCCGGGGTAATTGCCATAATGTTGATCGCCAGAATAGATAAATTAGTATAATTAATCATCACCTGGATAGTTTATAACTGGGTTGTGGGCGTAACCAACGCTGTGAAAAAATGTATTTTTTATATAATAAAGGTAAGGAAAGCAGGATATAAAATATTCATTTTATATCTTATTGGAATTAAAAGGATAATTGCTACGTTACCAAAGTTATTAAGTAATCGATATGAGGGAGCATTAATACCTATCGAATTAGCAAATGGAATCGCATCATTGTCAACATATCCTTCAGCGAAGATATTGGAACTATTTGCTGATGCTAATGAGTAAATAATTTAAACACACACTTTTTATATTATTTTTATAGAATTTTTTGTATTTAAGTTATAGCATCGGATTAAGCGTCCTGGTTTTGACAATTTTCCCTGCGCTTTCCGAGGCGGGAATTATAAATTTTGTAATCGTTGGTAAGTAATTATGCGTGATGTACTTTCAGTAAAAATAAAAAAACTTGAAAATAACAAACAGCTTGATCCTGGCGAAGTGTATGATCTTGTATGGCACTGGATAGATAAAAATACCAGAAAACTGGTGACCGGAAAAGCTTCTGCTCACCTATTGACGTACTATTTTTCTGAAGCCGGTAAAGAAGGATATGCAGATAATGAAGCCCTGCATTTTGTTTTTACCGATGCAGCAGGATTATGCGGGATGTCTGCTGTTGCATCATACCATTGGGTTGAAATATCCCTTGCTTTACTGGCAGATGATCTGGACCGGTATGTCCTGCAACCGGCAGGATGGACCTGGGCAGAAAAACAAAAAAGCCTTGAAACACTTATGGAAAAAGGACCTGATTATCCATTAATTGATATTGAAGGTGTATTGTATTGTGTTACGCGAACTGATGACGAGAGTATTCCTGAACTTTTTACTGATAACGGTCTTCCTGCCGTTTCTTTTTCCGGCTTAAAAAGTACAACAGCAAAGAAAGTAAGGGAAGCCGGATTTGGAAAGTGTTTTTGCCCGATGTGCAATAAGCTGCGTAAGGGAGCAAAACCGCTGGACATAAAAACAGAAGTACGCAAAGAACCGGATACCAATAAATTTACACGAATATCAAAAGCATTACGATATCCCCACCGGGCACAGGAACTGTACGTATATGAACAACGCCTGGATGAAATTCCTCCTGCTATTGGTACTCTTGCAAGATTGCGTATTTTGTGGGTATGGCAGAATAACCTTACAAAACTTCCGGAAGAAATCGGGAATCTGGTTCGTCTGGAAGAATTTAATACAGGCAATAACAATATATCTGAACTGCCGGACACTATTGGTAACCTGGAACAATTAAAAAAATTGCGTCTTAACAGCAATCGATTACAACGGCTCCCGGAAACTTTCGGCAAGCTTGTACAGTTACAACAATTGGATCTTTCATGGAATACATTACAACAACTCCCGGATTCATTCCGGAATTTAAAGAATCTTGAGAATCTGGAATTATTTAACAGCGGATTGATATCCCTGCCGGATCAAATTTCCGATTTTATAAACCTTAAAAATTTCTCAATAACAAACCTGCAACACGGCGGGCTTACCGGAATTCTGGATAACCTGGTGAATCTGGAAACATTACGTATCTCTGATTCTCCCGTATTATATAAACAGATTGAATCGTTTCCTTTTGATATATTAAGAAGATTGAAACGTATTGAAATTTGCGGGAGCGGATTACGGGAAATACCCGGTGCCCTGTTGAAACTGGAAAATCTGCAGGATCTTATTTTACGTGATAATTATATTTTGCATTTACCGGATGTTATTCCATCAAACTGGAACACGCTGGTTTATGTGGATCTGTGCGGTAATCCTGTCAGGGATTTACCCGGTGATCTTTTGGTCTTATCAAGATTACAGCGGCTTGACCTGGATTATTGTCAGATCCGGGATCTCCCTGAACAAATCGGGCAATTAGTATCCCTGGAAAGACTTAATCTCTGGAAAAGTTCAATCAAAAGCCTGCCTTTGAGTATAACAAACTTAAGAAATCTGAAAGAATTGAATCTTGATTATATTGAAGATAATACCCGGCTTATAGCTCCATTGGCAGATAAATTGAAACATGTATCAATATCTCTTAAAAAAGAATATATTTCAAAATCGTATCCGTATTTTGCACTTAATATTCCACTGCATACAAAAATAAATTCATTCTGGTTGTCCGAAGAACGGATGCGGCAGGTTCTTACTACTTTAAAAAATTGCAATTTGTGGTTTGATTTTTGTACTCATGCCCATGATTATTCAAATAGTTTTACAAAATTTGATGATAGTGAACAGGTAGTGAGATTTATAATAAATAAAAGCAGGGATTATTACAATTCTTCTGTAAACTGGAAATTGGCAAGTAAACAAATTGTGAGAGATGAACGGTTTAAGTTTCATTTTATACACGAACCGGCAATTCATAATTGGGATCCCGGCTGGATACCCCGTATTTATTTTACAGGTCCTCTCGATGCATCGGATATTGACCGTCTTTCTTTTCTTGACAATATTATTGATTTTGTTTGTGAGCTGGACCAGATATTTAAATCTGATATCTGGGTGGGACCGGTGAGTGAACTTATAGTATATAATTATAATTATGCACATGTCAGACCACCCCGGTTTGGTTGTTTACCCTTGCTGCTTCACATAGAAAATCAGGATTTTTATAATGTATTTTCCTGCAAAGAAGGTGAAGAATTTAATAAACGCATAAATTGTGTCATGCCGGATGGTACAAAGCGCTTTAGCCGGGACAGATTGGTACTATTTCAATTTGCAGATGATTTTATGGATGATTCCATTACTCTAGGTCTTTCCCTTCATGAATGTTGGGCCACTGAATTAAAGGAATATCCTGTTGAATCCAATTATAATCGTTCAGGTGATCTCCATATTCCGTATATAAAGTTCAGTCAGGATACTATAGTTTATCAATTGAATGGATATGATTATAAAACGTATAGAGGAATCATAAAAATATGCCAGGGGGAAATAAATCCTGAAGTATGTAATGAGATAGAAAACTGGTTAAAATCGGGGGAACATCCTTCCGGTCTAATCATAAAGGGAATAGATTTTATTGCGGAAAACAGGGAAGATGCCATGAAATTTAAGCATATAGTAAATAAATCAATACGAGTCCTTTATAGCGTCGGGGAAAAGTATTATAATCCGTTTCCGCCGGGTTTATGGCAATAATCAATGGGAAAAAATAATAAGGAGGCATAATACCCTGATTCTCATCTTTCCCCCTGTGGCAAAGCCCGGTGAACCGCCAGCCGGAATAGCAAAACTTGCAGGGGTTATGAAGGCGGAGAACATCCCTCATACGGTTATTGATGCAAACTGCGAAGGCATTCTCTTTCTTCTTAAAGGAAAGTACGAATGGGACGATACCTGGTATAAAAGGGCAGCACGGAAAACGGAACAACACCTCCACTCTTTAAGAACGGATAGGGCATATCAGAATATCAACAGGTATAAACAGACAGTCAAAGACCTCTACCGGGTGCTTACAGCAAGTGTCCGTAACGAAGGAATCAGGATCACCCTTTCCGATTATAAACATCCTGGTTTTTCCCCGGTAAAGAGTTCTGATATACGAAAAGCAGCCGGGTCACCGGAAGCCAATACCTTTTACCGGTATTTTGAACAAAGGCTTACCTCTGTCATCGAACAGACCGGTGATGATATTGTGGGGATTTCGCTTTTTTACCTGAACCAGGTACTCACCGCGTTTGCCATGATCGGTTTTTTAAGAAAACGTTTTCCCTGTATAAGAATCATAGCCGGGGGCGGACTTGTCAACACATGGATGAAAAAGCCGGGCTTTAAAAATCCGTTTTCCGGGCTTGTGGATGAATTTGTTGCTGGACCGGGTGAGAATATAATTCTTTGTTTATACGCTAAAAAAAGGGATGGAGCTACTCATTACACACCATCGTATTCCCTTTTTCCCCTGGATTCGTACCTGTCACCGCCTTATATCCTCCCGTATGCTGCGTCCCGGGGGTGTCCCTGGAAAAAATGTGCCTTTTGCCCTGAAAAAGCTGAAAACAATACGTATGTCCCCATCCCTCCATCCAGGGTTTTGCAGGATATCAACCTCATTTCAAAGCAGAATAAACCGGTGCTTCTTCACCTCCTTGATAATGCAATAAGTACCCCGCTTTTTAATGCATTAACAGAAAATCCGCCCGGAATTCCATGGTACGGCTATGCCCGGATAACAGATGTTCTTGCTGATACTGATTTTTGTATAAAATTGAAGAAAGCCGGATGTGTAATGCTTCAAATCGGGCTTGAGTCCGGGGACCAGGAAGTGCTGGATGCAATGAACAAGGGATTCACGCTTGACCTTGCATCCAGGGTAATAAGAACCCTGCACCGGGCAGGGATTGTGACATATGTTTATCTCCTGTTTGGTACACCCTGGGAAACTTCGATATCTGCACAACATACCCTGGAATTCTGTGCAAGGCATCATCATGAGATTGATTTCATAAATCCGGCAATCTTTAATATGCCGGTATGTGATCCTGCATGTACCGGGTATAAGACTGAAGGATTTTATAACGAGGACCTTTCCCTTTATACTGATTTCATCCACCCGGAAGGCTGGGGAAGAAGGGAAGTCCGGCAATTTCTTCATGACTGGTTTAAAAAGAATAAGGCAATTACAGGAATTCTCAAAGCCACCCCCCCGTTTTTTAATGCCAATCATGCCCCCTTTTTTTAAGATGGAAGTCGGTTGGAGGAGGGACGGCTTGAGTAAGGGGGACGGAAGCGTCCGGGTGGACAAAAGCCTGAGGAGGCTTCTGGATTAAAGCCGGAGGGACGGAGGCACCTGGGTGGACAAAGCCCCGGAGGGAGGCAGCCGGCTTGAGTAAAGGGGACGGAGGCGCCTGGGTGGACAAAGTCCCGGAGGGAGGC
>JAFGQK010000099.1 GCA_016935735.1 Spirochaetales bacterium
ATCAAAAGAATCTGATAGGCATAGCCTTAATAGTCAATATAATCAGGAGGAAACAGACCACCTCCAAATGAGGTGGTTCTTTTGATAATGAACAGTGTAAGGTGGAATTTAAAGCGTCCATTGGTTCATGACACACTTGTCACGACCATACTGGCTGTCACCGGGAAAGCGGCCGGAATAACAGTTCCCTTTTTTATTGCTGCCTGGTTCGGGGCAGGTACAGAGATAGATGCTTTTTTTCTTGCATACAGTATCATTATTTTTTTTGCAAGTATCTTCGGTTCAACCGTTTCCACCGTCATAGTCCCCTATATTGTAGAATTATATAAAGAAAAAGGGGATATAGGCAAGTTTATAAGTCCGCTGCTTATACTCGGCGGGATCCTTTATGGGTGTCTTCTTTTTGCCGGTGTATTGATATGCAGGTTGCTTCCTGGTGTGGTAATAAATCAGACCGGTCTTGACCGGATTACGTTGATTATCCTGGAAATGATTCCTTTTGTCATTTTCCTTGTCTGGACAAATACAATCGACGGGGTATTGAATGCTTTAAAGAAATTTAAATTACCCGCTATTTCCCCTGCTCTTCGCGCTGTTATAACTATTCTCATTATTTTTATACTACATAACTCTATTGGCATACATTCAATTATTACGGGGTATATAACAGGAGAATTCTTCCGGTTTTTACTTCTTGTCGTTATTATAAAACGAACGCACCTGTTTCAATTCTATTTTTCACTTTCAATAAGTCAAAAATTAAAGGATTTTTTCAAGAAAGGTGTATACCAGACAATTGCGATGATACTGGTAGGGGTAAATCCTTTAATAGACAAAATCATGGCATCATACAGGGGACCGGGAGGTATTTCCATTCTCTATTATGCAGACAGGATGTATATTATACCGGTATCTTTTCTTGTCTCAGGATTTCTGGTTACCCTGCTTTCTTATATGAGTGGAAATCTTTACCTTGAAAATAAAGAAAAATTTAAAAGCCTGGTTCACAAAGCAGGAAAAATCGCCGGGATTTCCTCGTTTATTATCATGATTCCTGTTTTCTTTTTTTATAAACCGGTAACAGGTTTCCTTTTCAGCCATGGCAAACTGGACCCAATGGATATTATCCGGATTCAAAATGTTTTTTTCGGTTATTTCATTGGTTTTTTTCCTTTTATTATATCACAGATATACGGGTATGCCCTTGTTGTTTTAAAAAAAACAAAAACACTTATGTTCTGGGCTCTTTTTCTTTTAGTCCTGAATATTGTTTTAAATTATATCCTTATGCAAATATTTGATCTGCTGGGCTTATCACTATCCACGAGTATTATCCGTTTCATCAATTGTATTTTCTATATTATTATATTTTACCGTCATCTGGCCGGGATGAAATGAACTGTTTTTACTTTAAAAAACATTGATAAAAACCGATTGTTATCCATTATAGTATAATGAGAAAGGAGTTGATTATGAATCATGATAATACAGCAATAAACTGGCCTCCCTGCGTGAAATCATTTACACCGGTTCAAACGAATATTAACAGGGAAGACCTGCCAAGAATTCTAAAAAAAGCGTATATGGAAAAGAATATACCGGAACATGAATGGATTATACCCATACGCCCTGTCTCTGAATTAGGAACCTGTACAACCGATCTTTTTAAAGAATGCCCCAATCTTCCGGAACATTATCTGGACATGGATGACAGGTATAGAGCGAAAATGGGAAAGTATTACTGGTATGATATGGAAGTAAAAGATGGTGCCGGTGCTTTCTATCCTTTACGTCTTGTATATAATACAGGAGATGCAGATTGTAATGATGGTTTCTGGGGGGCATACTGGGACCTTACAACAGGGGAATTAGTTGCTCACATAAAAAGTACCGGCGATTGTGAAACAACCATAGAAATAGTATCCCGGAGTTTTCTTACCCGGTACAAAGAATATAAAAAATGGATTCCCGAATCATTTGATGAAAATTATATGATTTTTTCACCTTTTGTGTACGCCAAAAACCTGGAAATAGAGATTGTTCTCGGTATGGGTATTCGCCTTTCATTCATATTCAGACAGAGAAATGATAAGGCTTTTTATCGCGAATACGGTTACCCGAATGTGGTTACCTGAAACCAGTAATTCTCAATATGGAGTCTTTTGAGCAGGTATAAAACTACAAATTATTCAGCGAGGCTTAATATGTTCAGATTAAGAAGGATGAAGGATGAAGGATGAAGGATGAAGGATGAAGGATGAAGGATGAAGGATGAAGGATGAAGGATGAAGCTTGGATTCGCTGAAAACCTCTGCAAGGAAGGCAGGAATACCTGAAACAGGGGTACCTTGCATAAAGTCGAGAGTTTCGCTACAATTAATTAACAATATTGAAAAAAGTGATATAATAAAAGACTTTCTTGAACAAGAAAAGGATAAAAGTGAGAGTCCTGCTTATAAATAAATACCTTTTCCCCAGGGGAGGTGATGCATCCATCACCCTATCCACCGGAGAGTTGCTAAAGGAAAAAGGACATGAAGTCTATTTCTGGGGCATGAATGATCCTTGTAATCCGCCCCTTCCTTTTTCGGAATTCTTTATTTCAGGTGTCGATTATTATGCAAAAACAACATTAAAAAATAAAATAACATTGGCGTTCCGGGTCATCTATTCTTTCCATGCAAAGAAACAGCTTAAAAAAATGCTTGAACTGGTAAAACCGGATATTATTCATCTTCACAATATTGCGCATCAGATTTCTCCTTCGATTTTACATACGATCAAGAAAACAAAAATACCGGTCGTCATGACCCTTCATGATTTCAAACTGGTCTGTCCATACTGGTACCTGCTCAGGAAAACAAAACCCTGTGAATTATGCAGAAACGGCGCTTATTTCTGGTGCTTTATTCATCGCTGTACCATGGGTTCGTATATGAAAAGTTTTATCAATACGATGGAAATGTATATTCATCACAAACTTTTACATATCTATTCACTTGTTGATATTTATATCTCGCCCAGCCGGTTCCTTATCAATAAGACAAAGGAAATGGGATTTATAAGAAAGATATATTATCTGAATAATTTCATTAATATTAATGATTACCTGCCCGTATACACAGGTTCAGGAACGTATCTCTGCTACTTCGGCAGAATCTCGGAGGAAAAGGGATTATACGATCTGGCAGATGCAGTGAAAACAATACCAGTAAAATTAAAAATTATCGGTTCCGGGAGGATGTTCCCTGCTTTACTGGAAAAAATAAAAAAAGAACACCTGTCCATGATTGAATTAACAGGACATATGGAAAAAGAACGATTATTAAACGAAGTAAGGAACGCCGCATTTGTTATCCTGCCTTCCAGGTGTTATGAGAACAATCCCATGAGTATTTTAGAATCTTTTGCCCTGGGAAAACCCGTTATCGGTTCCAGGATCGGGGGAATTCCGGAATTAGTGAAGGATTATGAAACAGGTCTGACCTTTGAACCAGGGAACAGTAAAGATTTACACGACAGGATATGCTTCCTGTTGAATAACCCTGGCGAAATTGTCCGGATGGGGAAAAAATCGAGGGAATTTGCAGAGAAATTAATGAATTCGGAAGAATATTATCAGAAACTGATACATCTCTATAAATTTGCGATGAAAAAATATGAAAATAATGCTTCTTAATTCACCGCCATTAAAGCATTTTGGTATAGTAGGCCAGATATATCCGCCGCTTGGTATTCTGTACATTGCTTCGTATCTCCGTAAAAATAACAGCAGGTATGATATCAAAGCCCTTGACGGATACCGGGAAAAATCAATTGATGCGGTGATAAACCGGATTGTTCATTTTCATCCGGACATTCTGGGGGTTTCTTCGGTAACACAGGCGGCAACAGGCGCGCTGGAAATCATCACCCATATACGAAACAAAATAAAAGGTGTTGTCATTATTGCCGGGGGTCCCCACCCCACCCTTTTCCCCGGTGAATTATTACTGAAAGCCCATGCGGATGCAGTTGTTATGGGGGAGGGAGAAGTGACCTTTTCCGAACTGGTTCACTGTCTTTACGAGAATAAGGATTACAACGAATTACCCGGTCTTGCCGTAAAACAAAGCGGCAAGGTGAACATAAATGCAAAAAGGCCTCTTATTACAAATCTTGATGATATTCCCTTTCCGGCCAGGGATTTACTGGACATAAAAGCATACCCGGGTTACCACTACAAGAAAACCGTGTGGGATACCTCCTTCCTTTCCGGGAGAGGATGCCCGTATCAATGTGTGTATTGCTCAAACCCGGTATGGAAATATGACAAACCCTGGATGCGTCTCCGGAGCCCTGAAAATATCTCATCCGAGCTGGAAGAATTGAAAGCAATATACGGGGTAAGCGAGTTTTACGATCAGACGGATCTGTTCAACGGGAATCTGAAATGGGCCAAAGCGGTCTGTGATGAATATATACAACGAAAGCTGGATATACACTGGAAAGTACAGATGACTGCAAAAAATATCGATAAGGAACTGGGATCAAAAATGGTCGAATCCGGCTGCTGGCTCGGTCTTATCGGTGTTGAAACCGGTAATGATAAAACCTCCCGGGGTATTAATAAAAGAAGTACTACCGCTTTAGTGGAACAATCCTTGAGTATTTTAAAACAAAGCGGGATGAAAACCTTTGCATTGTTAATGGCATTTAATGTCTGGGAAGAGGACGGCAGGTTGCACTACGAGAATATGGCAGATACAATGAATACATTACGGTTTGTCCGCAGATTGATTCACAAAAACCTGGTCGATATCATCTCCTGGTCCTTGACAACACCCTATCCCGGGAGCAGGCTTTACGACATTGCGCAAAAACACAACCTGATCCCGGGAGACATGGATGGTAAATGGGAATTCTGGGATTCGAGTGAAAATTTCATAATGCATCTTCCCGGTGTCAGGAAAAAAGACTGGCAGAAGGTGAAAAGAAAGGGAAAACTCCTGCAGATCATGTTATTATTCAAAAGCGGGACATTCAATATCCGATCCCTCCCCATTTACATAAAGAAGGCATGGCTGCTTATTAAAAATAAATTCTTAACATAACCGGATTCTCCGGATTAAAATCCATATTTATCTTTAAATCTTTTTACCCGGTTTTTTTGCAGAATTTTTCATTTTTGCCAGAAAACTCAAATCTTTTTTAATATATTCAATATCCACAGAACTTGCTGCACATTCCATAGCATGCTGTAAATCTCTTTCTGCTTCATCAAGATATTTTCTCGCATTTTCCCAGGCTTTCGCCCTGATTTTTGGATTTCTATACTCTTTCCAGTTTCTCCCGGTATCAATACATTTTTTTGCCAAATCAATTTTTGCCCGTGCCCGGTTCTCAAGTAAGATGATATTATTTGTTAAAGATTTGTTCATTTGCATTTTTTTATCAACAAACGCAATCAATTCCTCATTCTGATTTACTTTTTTCATACTTATAACCATTTTTTCTATATGTTTCTCTTCAAGAGCTATAGTACCTGCATATTTAAATAATCCGGAAAGAATAGAGTCATATCCGGTACTTCCTTTTATTAACGAGAGTGTTTCCGCTATGGTAATGAGAGTATTGGCAGGAATATTTTCTATTTTAATATTATATATATCTAAGTAGGTAACAATATTTTCCGGAGTATTCAATAGCCTATTAACTTCACAATACAGGTCTACTGCCCTGTAATTATACGGATCATTCTGAAGTATCCCGGTAAGTTTTTGTCCAGCTTCTTTGTGTTTTCCGAAAATAATCTCATTCTCTATAGTAGATAATTCCTTTAATACAGCATGGCGGGGATGAGCAGGTAATATACAAGTAAGGCTTTCGGATTCGATCTGAAAAATCGGTGCGGGACATCCTTCCTCACGCATGGTTCTTATTATCGTGGGAATTCCCTGTCCTTCTGATTGAGCAAGCTGCAATTTATTGAAAAAATATGCCAGGGTTTGATTTCGCCAATATGGAGTAGCTTTTCCTGCTAAAAATTTTTCCCTGTCAATAGCCCGGGGAAGAGATCCCGGGGAATAAATCTCAACCCTGTCAATAAAGATAGTTATTCTTACAGGCTGCCCTATTTCATAATCCCTGTGTGCAAAACAATTAATTACCGCTTCCTGTAATGCTCTTGATGGATATTTTAACTGATTAGGAACAGAATCCGTTTTATCAAAAAATGTATATGATTCTGCATTTAGTAATTCAATACATTTTCTTGCTTGTTCAACAATATTACCGGTTATCTCATGACGTTCTGCTGTGGATTCGCTTCTATCCTTCCCCCTGTAAATCGAAAATACCGTGAACGCACCACTAAAAAACTTTAGAGGATCCTTACTGAAAAGCAGTAAAGTAAAGTTTTTTGGTTTTAATGTATTGGTAAGTTGTACTTTCCCTGCAAGCGCAGGGACGAAACTTGATATCCTGTTTGTCTCGGAAAGATAGGTTTCTATCGCTCTATTTGGATCCCATACTTTCATCTCTTTTAAATATTCACGCAATACAATAAGGTCAATATCCTCTATTTCCGCTTGTATATTAATACACTTATCCCAGGGTTCCCTTTTATTTTTTAAAAGCAATAATTCCCTTAAAATACTATTTCGAGCTTCTCTTGTTTCCCTGCCGATTCTAACATAGTATGTTGAACTACCTTTTCCCCTGGACCTGTATGAATGTGCTTCTTTAGAACCAGGAATAATAAATACTAAAATCCGTTTTTGATTATCAACAGGGATTTCATCTGTCACAGGTATGATTGCAGGAGAGACTTTTTCCCGTAAATCACAAAGGACTTTCCCTTCGATTTCTTTCAACCGGGTTGAAGTTAGGCCCATTTTCTCCAGTTTTTGAAAACCATACTCATCTTTTATCTCCCTGGCACCACAAATAATATATCCACCCCCTAAATTCGAATAATCATTAGCAAATGCAACTGCGGTTTTAATAATGTCTTCTATATCGGCGATATTTTCTTTCCATTCCACTCTTTCACTTTCCCGCCGGGATAATTCATTTAAATCAACTAATGCCATTTTATTATGATAAATAAACTTTAATTTTTTTACAACTGATAATAAATACAAATTTAGAAGAAAATAGTACAATGAAGACCACATGCAGAGCAGGTGGTTTTTTCTAAATCAAAAGAATCTGAAAGGCATAGCCCGGAGGTAATAAACCACCTCCAAAAAGGAGGTGGTTTTCTTTTGATAGTAAACCGGATAAGCCTGAAAACACCGCACGTCCTTCAAAATTGTCATGTTCATACCATTGATTATCTTAGCTAGCTATATCTTTTTAAGTAGCATTTTCCTCCTGCTCTATCCGCTGTTCCCTTTTTCCCCGGCTAACAGAATTCAGTAACCAGCCCTACATAGTACTGTGCTATTAAGAGTGCATCCACAATATCCACACTCCCATCGCAGTTTACATCGGCATTATCCGGGTTGAAGTGTGCCGGATCCAATCCCACATAATGCTGGGCTACCAGCAGGGCATCCACAATATCGATACTGCCGTCATCGTTTACATCCCCCGGCACACCACCCCCGGGTGTCGGGGACGGGGTTCCCGTCGTTGTGGGTGTGGGCGTCGGGGACGGTGTTGGTGTTGATGTCGGCTCTTCCGGTCCAAATCCCCAACAGATCACGTCTCCCTGGTAAAGAACGATAAGATGATCCCAGTCGGCCGGATTCGTCTTTGATGAATCAAACGACCAGTCATTTGCCTGGGTAAAGGATGCGTGGCCGGCCTGGTCATAGAAGCGGTTCTGGATTTCCCCGGTACTGGCGCCGCCGGGAAGTTTGTTGCTGCTCCCGTCGCCGCCGAGCCAGGTGGGAACGTTTGCCGATGACGTAAAACCGATGTCCATGTACTGGGAGGAACCTGCCGAACCGAAGGAATAGGTAATGGCGGTCTGGCCGGCATCGGCATAATCGGATGCAGCGACAAGGTTACTCAACGATGGTTCCGAAGTGAACCAGTATCGGATGGTCACATCGGTAAGGACCGCATCTTCCGTGTCATCGTTATACAGGTAGATATCAAAACGGACCTCTCCTGCAGAGGATGCGGTATTGGTGCATTTGTATTGTGCACGGAGCTTAAGAGGAGGAGGCGGGAGTGTAGTTCCCGATACCGCAGAGGAGGGAGTACTCTCGTTTGCACTGGTATCGACAGCACAGACTTTATAGTAATATGTTGACTGGGGAGTAAGCCCCGTATCCGTGTAATTACTCACAAGGCTGTCCCCTACCCTGTTGCTGCTTGAAGGGGTAAAAGTACCTGATGTGCCCCGGTATATCCTGTATTTTGAGAGGTCCGGCTCGGGATTATCATCCCATTCAAGGGTTATGCTGAACGAGTCCACCGATGATACATAAAGCCCTTCGGGTGCGCCGGGGGGATCGGGATCCGGGGTAAGTGTTGTTCCGGATACCCGGGAAGAGGGAGAACTCTCGTTCCTGCTTGTATCCACAGCCGTGATCCTATAATAATAGAGGGTTTCTGCCTGGAGATCTGTATCGGCAAAAGAACTAACCGGTGCAGAACCCACAAGAGTCGATGCACCCGGGGTAAAACCGGATGTCCGTGAACGGTAGACATGGTAATGATCCAGGTCACTTTCCGGATTGTCCTGCCAGTCCAGGTTGATCTGGGAACTCCCGATTGCATGTGCAGTCAATCCGACCGGGGCAGCAGGCGGCTCCTTGTCCTTGTATGGTTCATCACCCCATATCAATTCCCCGTCCCTATATACAGGCATATTGAAATTCTTTCCGAGGGTGGTGGTCATACCCTGGAAAGAAAAATCATTCGAGGAATCAAGCACACCTTCAAAGTTCGGGGTGGTAAAAAGAATCGCGAACTGGAATTCGCGTTTATTGTACAGCTCCACCCCGTCATAGCTTACCTCCAGAAAGTAAATCTGGTTGATTTCATCCCACAACGTGAATGATGTCGTGATTGAGGCACAATTATTTTCATTCACTACCGTTTCGACATGTAAATTGCTTAAATTATATCCCTGGTCAAAAACGTCGGACAGATCTGCAAAATACCGGTAATGTAATGCTGTCTCAAAATGCGGCGGATGGATGGAATGGTTGTGGATATACGCAGTCACCTGAAGACGGTCCGCGGCGTCCTTTTCTATTTTCGATTCGACATATATCGCCTCGATTGGCGGTTCGGGGGTTGGATCGGGGTCCGGCATTGTGTTTGGGCCAAAGAACCGGCGCATTCCCGCCAGGGCACCGACACATCCGGCATTAAAATCAATCGAAACCTCGTTCTGGATAAAATCGTCCGTTGCATCATTATGCTGGTCATCTTCACCCGGTCCCCCGACAAGGGCACCGTAAAGAACATGCTTATGTTCCGGGGGATCATCCAGGAACCCGGTATCCGAACCATGGGCAGCATCGTGATGGGGATGCTTCGGCGGATTGTTGCCGCAGCCGACGATATAACACCGGTCTAATGGATTGGAACCGAGGGTATAGGACATCTGGCTTGCACCGAAGTCCCGGTAAATTTCATTAGCTGCAACCGGGAACTTATTGTAATACGCCAGGGCGCAGAGTGCCGCGGCATTGGCATATCGCAGAGAACCCCATTCATGCAGGTATACAAGGCCTGCCGGTGTATGCGTGGTCTCGTTCATCAGAATATCCAGGTTAAATTCCACCTGTTCTATGAATGCAGGATGTTCCGTTGCCCCTGCGGCAGCGACAAATGCACCTGCCCAGACAGCATCCCAGCATTGGGTCCATTGATTCTTCCAGCTTATCCCGTTTTCACGGTTATTGTCATTATCCAGTCCGGCACATCCCGGGTCAAGGATTGTATTGAACTCATCAAGGTATTGCTGATCTTCCGTTGCAATATACAACCAGATCGCACCCCATGCAAGATCATCCCAGTAAATACTCGGCGGATAAAAAGAGAGCCCGTCACTCAACCCCAGGTTGTTCCTCCCCAGGTGCCAGATATCCACTGCATGAGTGAGGCATGTTTGTGCATACTCCGCATCAATATGCTTATAATTGATATACATCAGGGCAAGGGCTGCTGCCGTGGAACCGCATACATCCGATGCAGGGTTTGACGGTGTACAGATGATGATATCCCTCGGACTTCTCTCATCGGACTGGAGTTCCGGGGGGCCCCAGTAATTATGGTCTTTATCAGAGCCCACGGAATAGAGAAACGTATTGGCATCGGGGTGACACCGGATAAAGTAATCGGTTGCCCATTTTACTGCCCGGAGAAGCCAGGTATCCTGGCCTGTTTCTTCGTATTCAGATCTGAACTCGTAAAATCCCCAACCTAACGTTGATGCGGCATAGGCATTGGTAATACCGAATTTGATATGATCCCCGGCATCGTGATACCCGCCCCTTGCATCAATACCACTCCCGCTGTCGTTCACATGGCAATCGCCCCGCCAGTTAAAACGGTTTTCCCCGGTAATATTGTTTCCGCATTGGTTTGCATCGTAAAACAGTATTGCCCTGGAAAGCATTGTTGCGTAATTGAAAAGCGCTTCCCCGCCGGGACCATACAGGGGAATATCCTGCCATGCCTGGGCTGCTCCCTCCGTTACCGGGATAACAGCCAGGACAATGGCCAGGAAAATAAAACCGGCCCGTACTTTCCGGGATAAATCGTTTATTTTTATTTTACCTATCATACTACGTACTCCTTTTCTTTATTTGTACTTTTTGCCTATTATAACCGGACTTCAACTCCTGTTGAACCTCTATTGTAGTTGCAGCCAGCGCTGTTCCTCTTTTGTGTTAAGGGCAAAACCAACGCTATGGATGAAAATTCATACCGGCACTCTTTCGGATTGCCGGTATGACATGTCTGTTATGGTTCCTGACCAAAGATGAGTGTCCCGTTTTCATAAACAGGAATATACCCGGTCATCCCTTTAAACGATTTCGCATCATAATCCGGCATATCTGTCAACCCCTGTGCAGAAGGATCATTCGATGAATCCCACACGCCGCCGGGAAAGATGATATTAAAACGGCAGTCCTTCTCGCATTCTTCCCAACCGCCCGGGTAAATCAGGGTGCCGGCATAATCAATCTCTACATAATAGATATTCCCTGACCATTGATGAGGGCCGGATACGCTTGCACCTTCATGTTCCTGTATTGAAAGGCTCAAATCCGACGCACTGTATCCTGCCGAGACAAGTTCCGATATATCGATAAAATACCTGCATGAAAGGCCGTCCGTTATCCGCGGGGGCCAGGCAGATCTGTTGTTCATCTGAACCAGGATATTCACCTGCTGGGAATACAGGCCTGTTATCCACCCCCGGACAAAAAACTCGTTAAGCCGTTCCGATTCAGGCCTGAAATCCTGGGGTCTCGGGAAACCGGCAATCGGCTCCCCGCCGTAAAGGGAGTACATCTTTGCCATACAGCCGGTAAATGCAGCATTATAATCATCTGCAACCTCATTCATCGTATAGTCGGTGACATCATCATTGTGGGTATCTTTGTTATCCGGCCCCCCTACCAATGCGCCATACAGTGTATGACGGTGGAATTCAGGCACGGTGAGCTGGCTTAGCCATGAACAATGCGCTGCTTTATGGTGGGGATGCACCGGGTAATTCTGTCCGAATCCCACAACATAACTCCCGTTTCGGGGGTTATCGCCCAGGATATAATTCATCTGGTCCTCGGCAAACTGCCGGTAGGTATCTTTCTTCGAAGCAGTCCCCTGTTCGGAATCTGCCCAGAGAAATGCCAGGAATGCCGCACCGGAAGCATACCGCAGGGAACCCCACATATCGAGCCATGCCAGACCTCCCGGTGTATACGTCACCCCGCCCCCGGGCATCCAGAAATCGAGGTTGATTTCAACACCCTCGCTGTATTTGGTCTTTTCCGTAATCTGGGCGAGTTTTAATACGACACCATAAGAAACATCATCCCAGCAAAGGGTGTGCTTGCCCCCGAGAAGGGGAGTTGCAATAGATTCCGCATTATCCAGGTATTCGCTTTCTCCTGTTTTTATATACAGCCACACAGCTGCCCAGGCGATATCATCGACATAACTCCCGGAGGGATAAAACCCCTCTACAGGATATTTTCCCCTGTACGTATCAGCAAAAGAGTAAAGTTGCCGTGCATGGGAAAAACAGGTGGATGCATACCCTGAATCTGTCTGTTCAAAGATGATTGATGCAATTGCTAAAGCCGCTGCACTCTGGCCTGCAACATCGGAACCCGGGTTGGAGGTATCAATCCGGGAAGAAGACCGGTCCGTGGTAAGATGTATCACTTCCGGTGGTCCCCAGAACCCGTGATCCGATGTACCCAGCCCGCACTGAAAGTAAAATACATGTGAAGAAGGATGGCATTTGATAAGGTAATCGGTTGTCCATTTAATCTCATCCAGGATGATATCGAGCTGACCTGCCCGGTCAAACGCATCACGGTATTCATATACTGCCCACCCGAGCTGTGCAGCGCTGAATGCCATGGGAAGTCCGAACTTGACATGATCCCCTGCATCATACCATCCGCCGGAAAGATCCAGTCCCACATCTGCACCATCGTCGACACAGGAATCCGCACGCCAGATAAGCGGATAATTTTCCGGGAGATCGCCGGACCGCTGGGCTTTGTAAAAAAAGATCGCCTTCTGGAGTGTCTCACCATAATTATACTTTCCCTGCCCCGTCGGGCCCGGGGTTGGTGTTGCAGTCTGTGTTCCCGGGGTAGCAGTACTCCCGCAGTCGAATTCGGGAATCAATCCCACATAGTACTGGGCAATTAAAAGGGCATCAATAATATCGATCCCGCTGTCGCAGTTCACATCCGCAACATCGGGATTGAAATTGGAGGGATCAAGCCCCACATAGTACTGGGCAACGAGCAGGGCATCCACGATATCGATGCCGGAATCACTGTTCACATCCCCCAGGGCCTGCGAAAAGACTGGAAATAAGCTAAACAAGAATATACTACAAAAAACCGTGATATGGAAAATTATTCTTTTCACTTTTATTATTCTCCTTTATTTTTTATTATAATTTTTACATCTATAAATACATTTATAACATTGAATTTGTTTTTATGTTTTGATAATACATGTCCCTGTTACCACCTCCTCTCTTTTATGACAGAATACACCTCCATTATCTCATATTTCCCCGGAAAAGTGGTAACTTTTTTTATTTTTTTTAATTTTTTACCGGATTTAAATTATTTTCTTCAATCATGTATTGATAAACATCAATAGTGTTGGGTAATAATTACCCGCCATTTTTATAATATGGAATATCAATGGTATATACCAGGAATTCAGATCCCTTAAAATCTCCAGATATATCCGCGTTGACGCACCTGCATGGAGAGGGGATATATCCCTGATTATATGAAAGCTATTCTAAATTTAGCCAGAAATCTATTGTTTTTAAAGTATATAAATGGAATATAAACACAAATTTTATAGATTTTTATAGATTTCCACATATTATTTCAGGAAAATCTGTGAAATGAGCTAAATTTATTCTTAATCTGAGAAATCGGTGAAATCTGTGGTTTTAAATTTAGAATTCCTGATTATATGATTTTAAATTTGAAATTTCATTACAAATAGACTATAATTGATGTATGGTTACTAAAATTCATGCATTAAAAATACTTTTTATTTACCCGGTTTTACTGCTGGTATTATCGACCTGTTGTATATGCAATACACCCTTTACTGAAAAGGATGACACAATTGCAAAAGAAAATATCACCACCTGTTTTGTCTCACCCTGTATCCTGTGTATCATGGTGAATTACGGCCGGATCGAGTATGGGAAACAAATACCCTATATACCCGAAACCGGGGATACGATACAGAAAGAAGGAACTGTCCAGACCGTTTACAGAAACGGGAAATACTATGGCGTTCTTGCAGGAAAGGATAAAAAGATCATCTTTCTAAAGGATACATTGATAAAGACCGGCTTTAGCCCCGGGCAGGGCACAAACACGAAGGAATATCTTCTTCTCTCTGATCCGGATCGCTCCTTAAAAAAAGGCAGGATCCCGGTAAAAGTGTTCAGGAAAAGCAAACCAACTGGTATTGCACGTACCGGGACATGGAGTTTCGATCTTCCTGTTCAGTATATCTATTACCTGGTCTTTGATACGCCATTTAAAAGAGGGAACCACTATACACTCACCTTCCCCGGGGGATTTTTGCCTGCACTCACCTTTGCCTATACACCGGAGACAAGCTTCAGCGAAGCAGTGCATGTCACCCAGATCGGATTCAGACCCGATGATCCTGAAAAAACGGCTTTTCTTTCCTGCTGGATGGGAACAGGGGGCGGTCTTGAATATGAGTCCCCATTGTCCTTTCAACTCCTGGAAGACAAGACAGGTATCCCGGTATACAATGGAAAGGTGAAACTCGCCCTTGAAAGCACAAAAGGTGAGGACGGGTATAATATAAATTACAGTAAAACAAATGTCTATTCAATGGATTTTCCCGGTTTTTCAACGCCTGGTACCTATCGTGTTTATGTCGAGGGGATCGGTTGTTCCTTTGCTTTTGAGATCGGAAATGAAACCTGGAAAAATGCCTTTATTACCACTATAAAGGGATTTTACCACCAGCGGTCGGGAATGGAACTTGGCCCGCCTTATACGGATTATAGACGTCCCCGCTGTTTCCACGAGGATGATGGTGTTATCGTGTATGCCTCAAAAGCCGGGCTTATGGAAACCGGTAACGGTCTGAACAGGGATGATACGAATTTCGGCAACCTGGTAAAAGGGCTTACTGCCGAACAGGTTGCCAATGCATGGGGAGGGTATATGGATGCAGGGGACTGGGACCGCCGGATCCAGCACCTCGAAGTTACACGTCTTCTCTTCGAACTCTATGAATTCTTTCCCGGTTACTTTTCCGGTGTTCACCTCGCTATTCCCGAATCATCCAATATGCTGCCGGATATCCTCGATGAAGCCCTTTTTAATATTGACTGCTACAGGCGGATGCAGCTCCCGGACGGCGGAATCCGTGGCGGGATAGAGAGCGAGGAACATCCGCTGTATGGGGAGGCAAGCTGGCAGGAAAGCCTCCGTGTTATTGCCTATGCACCAGACCCCTGGTCCGGGTATATATATGCCGGAACAGCTTCTCATTGCAGCAGGATATTACAATCAATAGATGAAAATCCGGCATCCCTGTACCGGCAAAGCGCAGTGAGCGCCTTTGAATGGTCGGAAAAACGAATAGCAGAAACCGTGGTGGAGCAGAAATATATAAACGGCATCCGGGATGCACGGAATTGTGCCGCTGCCGATCTTTACCGCACAACAGGGGAGATGAAATATCATAAGATCTTTCTTTCCACCACGGTTTTTACAAAACAAGGTGAAGAACTCGCTGTCTGGGATCATCATGACCAGCGGCATGCGGCCTGGGTTTATTCAAGAACAACATGGCCGGATGTTGATGAAACTATCCAGGGTTTTTGCAGGGAAGCTCTTTTCCGGGAAGCAGAGGAACGGCTTGTATCAACACAAAAAGCAGGATTCAGATGGGCCAAGTTTACATGGGCATGGCCGTCGTTTGGTGCTTTAAGTGCCCCGGACGGCGTATCGCTTGCACGGGCATACATCCTTTCCGGTGATAACAGGTACCTTTCCGCACTTATTAACGCAGCCCAGCACGGGGCAGGTGCCAATCCCCTGAATCTCTGTTATACGACAGGAGTGGGAAAAAGATGGCCGCAGAATCCGCTTCATGTCGATTCGCGTATATCTTCCCAGGAACCGCCCGCCGGATTAACCGTTTGCGGTCCAATGGATTATTTTGTTGTCGATAAATCCGATGTCAGGTGGTGCATGGATATTGTCGAACCATACATCTACCCTCACCCCGAAGACTGGCCCGGCCTGGAAAGTTACTGGGATGTTTACTGGTTCCCGGCCCAGTGCGAATATACTGTCCATGACCCTATGGCAAGAAATGCGTATATCTGGGGATTTCTGGCTGCAAGATAATTATAGTGCTCTGATTCCAGTCTGGATTCTTCACCATTTTAACAGTAAAAGTAGGTGTATTCTTGTGTTATTGTAACAAAATATATTTCAGGGAACAGTATGTCGAAATATAATCCTGATTTCTGGGAAGTGCCGGTTGATCCGGCTATCATCAATAATCTCATCTCGGAGTCTTCGGTATTTTACCATGATCCGGTTGAAACAGACGAAGAAACAAAAATAAGGAAACAAAAATTACGGAATGAAGCAATGAAACAGATAAAAATCATAATACATACAAGGTTAACGGCAATACAGAGAGATATTGTTCATTTATATTATTTTGAAAATAAAACTCAAACGGAAATTGCAGGTATATTAAAAATATCACAACAGGTAGTGAGTAAGCACCTGTTTGGGGTAATCAGAAACGGGAAAAAGATTGGCGGTGCACTAAAAAAATTAAAAAAAATTTGCATTCAACAGAATATTATGCCGGAAAACTGGGTGTAATAATGTGTATTATTAGGAATTATGTGGGGCTTCATTGCTAAAGAACCTTAAATATTCCGAGTCAGAAAAGAATGCCTGTTTATACAGGGGCTTCATTGCTAAAGAACCTTAAATATTTCGAGTATAAAAAGGATGCCCACATTTTTATATAAGAGAGGTGCGGTATGATAAAAGCAGAAGATCTGGTAAGGCTTTATAAAAGTTCATTGCAGGACGATCTGTCTGAATACAGGGAAATACAAAAAGAGCTGGAAAATCCTTCCAGGGATGATATGGTTGCAGGTGCAATCAAAGGAATGAATGATAGTGACAGAAATGTAAGAATCATCATGCTCAGGATACTGGAAAAGGAAAAAACGGAAGAAGCGATGAAAGGTATTCTCCTGGGATTACATGACGAAAAAAGAAGAGTCCGGGAAATTGCGGTAAAAATATCAAGATTTTTTTTAAACAGGAAAGAAATAGTGGATAAATTAAAAGAAATTATTGAAAATGCAAACGAGAAAAGAAAAATACGAAACAAGGCATTTGAAATCTTAACAGGTGATAGAATATATGGAGAACATGCAGGGGAATTACCGGGGACGATTTTATCATATTTAAAAGAACTGTCAAAACTGGAGGAATATAAATCCAGACTCTTTTATGAATTGCTTCATCTGGATATGGTCGACGATGTGAAAGAATTATTGGAAGACTATGTCAAAAACGGTACAAAAGAACAGGCAGTCATGGCAACAAAAGCCCTCTGCGGCTATAAAGCTATTCACCATGGGATGATTACCGATCCCGAGGAAAAAGAAAAAATCGTGAAAAAAGAGAATCTGGCATACGGACAGGTATTTTACTGGGTAAAACGGGAAAAAACAGGAGATTAAAAATTTAAAGGAAAAAATTCCTGGCTTCCTGTTTTGCCGGGAATTAATAAATCCTGGAATTTTGTAAGAATTTAATACTCACCGGGAATTACTGTTAATTTCTTAGAGATTCTCTAAAAGGAAAGTATTAAAGAAATTTTCATTTGATTTGGGTGTTTTTTCGTGTTTTTAGTAGTTGAAAAGAAACCACGAAAGACACAAAAATCACAAAAAGGAGGAATGAGGAGGTAGTTGAGCAAAGATTATGGATCGGCCGGGCGATTACAGACACAGGATTGGCTGCTATTTGAAGCAGGTTACAGCAGGTATATGAAACAATAAAAAAATTATTTTTTTCATAAAAAAGCAATGCAGGAAGTAACTTTGCCTCTTTAATATAAGGTAATAGCAGAATACAACAAAACCGGAAAAAATCCGGTTTTGAATTATTTTCCTTACCTGAATCCATGTATTGAAAGGAGTTATGTATGAATGAAGATGAAATCAAGATGATGATTTTCCACTTTAAAATGGATACTAAGATGATTGATGATTTAAGAAAGCTTGATTTATTTCAGAAGACCCGTAATATGGCCATGGCAATAAATCGAATTTTATTACAGTTCTTTGCTGTTATTGAAAAAGAACATATGCTTGGTATACAGAGACAAAGCAGGTATGAATTGATTAATGAAGATATGGAAGTGAAACGGAAACATGTTACTGTTCATATCCCTGATTATATGTACAGAAGGTTGAAAATGCTCCATGACGACTTGAATTTTTTCAGTATTGCACAGTTGTTGAGATGGGTGATTTCAGGGTATGTGGATTTTGTAAAGAAGTATGGTGACCGATGGGTTAGGAAACTCGTAACAATAATAAGGAGATGGCAAAAAGATACCAGGAACAGCCGCTTTCTGTTAATGTACATTCATCAATTGTTTGAATGTACTTCTGAATTGGCATGGATAATCCAAAAATATGCCATATATTGTCTACATTTTTCCCCGTACAGGGATTTCTACATATAAAATCCATCCTCTCCCTCACTACTTTGACCAAAAACATTCGTTAAAAAATTTTCCCAAGCTTAAATCTATATACTTATCATTCCTTACCCGGTTACTGTAATTCTCTAATTCTTGCCATATATTATGTCTTTATGTTATTTTCTTTGTTGTCAAACTTGCATTTTCTCCCCAAACATTGTGACAACGCGTTGTCACAATCCAGTATACTTTTTTATACAGTGTGTGTGAGAAAGTATAACTTTTTAAAGTAATTGTATACTTTTTTATACCTTTTCTGCTAAAAAATCATCCCGAATTTACTGATTAAGATATATCCCGGTTTGATTTTTTAATGACTCTATGGTAATTTTCGCACCGGTGCAAAAATCTTAACGAATAATCAACAGGATCTAAGTTATTAATATAATTTACCCGGTTTACCCGGTTTGAAATTCATTGCATTTCTCTTTATACTAATAATCATGAAAGAATATATTCTGGCCATGGACCAGGGGACAACGAGTTCCCGGGCAATTATTTTTAACAGGAAGAGTGAGGTTTTCTCCACTTCCCAGATTGAATTCAGACAGATGTTCCCCAAACCGGGCTGGGTGGAACATGATCCTGCAGAGATTCTAAAAACCCAGATTGATGCAGCAAAAGCTGCTATAGAAAAAGGGAAGGTGCCGCTGAATCAGATTGCCGCAATCGGTATTGCAAACCAGCGGGAGACAACGATTCTCTGGGAAAAAAATACGGGAAAAGCTGTTTATAATGCAATTGTATGGCAATGCAGGAGGACCACGGAACTATGCAGGGAATTAAAGCAGCAGGGAATGGAGCAGACAATCCGGGAAAAGACCGGATTACTTATTGACCCTTATTTTTCAGGCACAAAGGTGATGTGGATGCTGAAACAGGTTCCCGGGCTCATGCAAAGGGCAGAAAAAGGTGAAATTTGTTTTGGTACAGTGGATTCCTGGCTTCTTTATCACCTTACCGGGAATCATAGTACAGACCCATCAAATGCAAGCAGAACACTTCTCTACAATATACATAAAGGGTGTTGGGATGATGATCTTTGTAAACTTTTTGGAATTCCCATGGCAATTCTCCCTGCGGTTCTCCCATCCTCCGGTAACTTCGGGATAACAAAAAAAGAAATCTTCGGAGTGGAAATACCGGTGTGCGGGATTGCCGGTGACCAGCAGGCAGCTCTTTTCGGACAGGGGTGTTTTTCTGAAGGGAGTGCTAAAAATACCTATGGAACAGGCTGCTTTGCCCTGCTTCATACCGGGAAAAGACCTGTTGTATCAAGAAACAACCTTCTTACCACAATCGCCTGGGACAGGGGAAAGGGGTTTGAATATGCACTTGAAGGATCGGTGTTTATAGCAGGTGCAGCGATTCAATGGCTGCGGGACAGTCTGAAAATAATCAACAGTACAGAAGAAACCGGGGAAATCGCAAAATCGATAAGTGATACAGGAGGTGTCTATTTTGTGCCTGCTTTTGTCGGAATGGGTGCACCATATTGGGACCCCGGGGTTCGCGGCACTATACTCGGTCTCACCAGGGGGAACTCACCGGCACATATTGTACGTGCCGCACTGGAAAGTATCGCTTACCAGACCAGGGATCTGTTCAGTTCAATGGAAAAGGATAGAGGAAAGCCTGTTACCACCCTTCGTGTTGATGGCGGGGCATCTAAAAATGACTTTCTCATGCAGTTTCAGGCTGATATCCTGGGAATTCCTATAGAGAGGCCCCGGGTATTTGAGACCACCGCCCTTGGAGCCGCATACCTCGCAGGACTTTCAACAGGGATATGGGATGATATAGATGAAATTTCAAAAAACTGGAAATGCGGAAAATCCTTTTCCCCGGAAATGCAGGGAAAGGAAAGGGAAGAAAAACTTATAAACTGGGAAAAAGCCGTGAAAGCAGCGAGAATGTTTGTATAACATTAAAGAATACCACTTCATACGGCAGTTTCACTTATATTGCGCTATAGAGAATTTTGTAATGGTAACTGGAAAGGCATTAAAAAATGAAAATAAAAAAGTTTGCATTGCAACCAGGAGATGAATTATAATAATAATGGATACTCTACCACATGCTCCAGCCATCTTGTAAAGGTATTCAACAGCAGTTGAACTTTAATTGCTGTTATAATAAGGTGGTAGTATAATGAAAAGGGAGGGGGGTCAATATTATAGACATTATTCTCTCCGGTATGTGTTTTATTGATTTTTGTTGATTTTGCATGTCTTCAAAGTATTAATTCCATAAATTCCGGTATAATGCAACAAAGGAGAGAACAGGACACAGAATATTAATATATATGGCAGTAATACTTATTATAATAATATCCATATTCTGTATTTTCCTTGCAGGTATCGCCTTATTTTATATCATTCAAAACACACGATTCAGACACCTTGTGAATAGCACGGATGACCTGTTTTTTTATATTATTACAAAACCCAAAAAACGGCTTACCTATGTTAATAAAACGTGCACCTCCTTTTGCGGGTATACAGACAAAGAATTCTATTCCAATCCGGATCTTTTCAATCGTCTCATACACCCGGAAGATTACCCCCTTTTCGAATTTCTCCAGGAATGCCAGAATACCTATTCCCGTCCCGTCATTATGCGATGGGTAAAAAAAGACGGATCAGTAATCTGGGTGGAACAGAAATCAAGAAATATCTGCGATAAAAAAAATAATATTATTGCAATTGCCGGGATAGTAAGAAATATCAGTCATCAGAAAAGAGAAGAATTTGCCGTGAGGGAATCGACACAGGTTTTTAAGGAGCTTTTTTTTAGCGCACCAGATTGTATTTTCCTCCATGAATATGTTGATGATATACTGGACGGCAGAATAATTGTGACAAATGAAAGGACTCTCGGCGCACTGGAATATACCCAGGAATTACTCCTTTCTCTTAATTTTAAAGATATCATTGACAAGAATTCCTTAAGTCTTGTTTCTACGATGATGGAGGGACTCCATTCAGTGGAAAAAGTAAGATATGAAGCGATATTTAAAACAAGAACAGGCAGGATAATCCCGGTTGAAATCAATACAAATATCACCAGGTACAAGGGACAGAGGGTTCTTCTCTCTATTGCCAGGGATGTTTCTTTACGGCATAAAATGGAACAGGAAGCAATAAAACACCAGAAGCTTGAGACAATCAGTATTCTTGCCGGGGGGATTGCCCATGATTTTAATAATTACCTTACTGCAATAGCAGGGAATATAACAATGGCACAGGAAATGCTTAATAATAAGGATGAACTTAAGGAATTTTTGTTTCAATCACGCAAACTTGTCATAAAAGCAACAGATCTCACCCAGCAGCTTCTTACCTTTTCCAAGGGGGGTGCCCCGGTAAAAAGACTTACTTCCATTCAAAGCATTCTTAAAGAAACATCGCTTTTTTCCCTGCGGGGGACAAATATAGAGTGCAGGTTCAGAATAAATGACGAACTCTGGACTGTTGAGGTTGATATTGGACAGATAAGCCAGGTTTTTAATAATATCGTCATTAATGCCCGACAGGCTATGAATAGCGGTGGTATTCTGGAGGTTTCCGCAGAGAACATCCATGTCGAAAATGATGATGAGTCTTTTATTCGTAAAGGGAATTATGTAAAAATAGCATTTAGAGATACTGGTATGGGAATACCCCAGGAACATATCGGTCATGTATTTGATCCTTTTTTTACAACAAAGCAAAAAGGATCCGGGTTGGGTCTTGCAACCTCCTATTCAATCATAAAGCGGCATGGCGGTTATATTACCCTTGAATCATATTTAGATGAAGGAACAACCTTTTATATCTATTTACCTGCCTTGAAACGGGTGAGTAGCGATACGTATAATATTGTGGGAAATGAGCTTTTAAAAGGAAAAGGAAGAGTGCTGGTACTGGAAGATCAGGAATATATCCGGGAAACACTTAAGAATATGCTCAATATTCTTGGGTATGAGGGTGTTTTTTCTTCCAGGGGAGAGGATACAATACGGCTTTACGAACAGGCATTCCCATTGGGGAATCCATTTGAACTTGTTTTAATGGATATTACCATAAAGGGCGGATTAGGGGGGGAAGAAACCCTTGAACGGCTTTTGCGAATCGATCCGGATGTACGGGCAATTGTATCAAGCGGATACTCCAATCATCCAGTCGTGGCAAATTACCGGATATACGGTTTTAAAAATGTCATTCGTAAGCCATTTACTCTTTATGAATTAAGTAAAGTTCTCTTTGATACCCTTGCAATTGATAAAAAAACGAATTAAACTATCTCTTAAGAAGGGGAATGGTTTCTATTTTTTAGTTATGGAAATTATTCTTTTTTAGGTTTTAAACTGTCGGGATAAGGAGATAACGTAAAATGGCTTTTCAGTTGAAACCGGTAAAAAGAGATGATTTGCAGATGAATGTACGAGGAACAACATTTTCTATTTCCGGTAATATAAGCATGACAAACCCGGCAGATATACTGGAGCCTTATATAATGAATCTCCACAATAAGCTTGTGGAAGAGGGTATAAGAAAAGTGACACTTGACCTTACAAGGCTTACTTTTCTTAATTCTGCCGGTATACGTGAGATAGTGAATTGGATTCTTTTACTGAATTCTTTACCAGCGGAAAAGCGTTATGCTGTTCATATTAAGTACAGTTCCAGATATCTCTGGCAGGAGTCAAGTACATCGACGTTTGTTTATCTTAACCCGGATCTGATATCAAAGGAAGTAATCTAGACTTTTTATTCGAATACCCCATGTTACTAATCTTCAAATAGGGGAATACTTTTTCAAAGACCCGGTAATTGGTGTTGTATCATGGGGAAGGTGGATTTCTTTTCGCATTCTTTGTGCGTTTGTGTTCGGATTCCGCGACCGGGGCATCTTTATAAAACAAGAAGCAAAGCTCTGTTCTTATTACAGGGTATCTGGAAATTAATCAAATTCTTTATCTGTATATACACATCGCCAAAAAAAATCATGGTAAAAAAAAAAAAAATGTATATAATTAATAACGAATTTTAATGTAAGTTTTCTTACGAAGCAAAGGAGCAGCATATGAAAATTAATTATGAAAAGGATACAGCAGGATACCTCGATATTACCTTTGGTCCGAAATGGGATTATATTGCACTTACCAGACCTTATGTGGAAAACTTTCTCCTTGTCAATATGACAGAAAAGGAACATATTCATAAGGTTGGAACCGCAGCATCGGAATTACTGGAAAATGCAACGAAATTCTCAGGGGATGACGGAATTCGTATGATTGTAAAAAAATCGAGACATAAGAACGAAGTACAGCTTTCTGTATATAATTATTTAGACAAGCAACGAGCTCAGGAATTAATAGAAAAAGTTAATTATATGAACACCCAGGATTCCTTTGAATTCTATATCTATCGAATGAAAGAATCCGTAAAGAACAAACAGGAGCCCTCAAAACTCGGGCTTGCACGTATTTATCATGAGGGCCAGGCAAAGATAAGTGCTTTTTATCATGAAGAAAGTAAAATTATCGAGGTGCGGGCTCTTTTTACCGTATAATGAATGCAGGCATAATAGATGGATGATTATAAGCTTTTAAGAGAACAAAAAGCCGGGTCAAAAGCAAAAGGACATCATTATATGGACCTTGCTTTTGACCGGGAATGGGGGAATATCACTCTCGTGAAAACCTTTTTTGAGAATTTCATCATCTCAAAAATGAAAAGTTCAGAAGAAGTACATAAAGTTGGTATTTCGGTTTCTGAACTTCTGGAAAACGCGGTGAAATATTCCAGTAAAAACGGCGTAAGAATTGTAATACAAAATATAAAGATTGGTGGCATAGTAAAAATCCGTATCTATAATTATGCAAACGAATATCATATTAAAAAATTAAAAACCAGGTTAAAAGAAATGCGTTCAATGGATTCCCTCGACTTTTACCTGTACAGGATGAGGGAATCGGTAAAAGATAAAAAAGCCTCTCCCGGGCTTGGACTTGCCAGAGTGTATCATGAAGCCCAGGCAGATATTACAGCGAAGTATCATGATAATGAAAAAGTTGTTGAAGTGAAGGCAACAATTAATTTAGGAAAATAAGGAGGTTTTCTTGTATGGGAGAAATTAAAGCTAAACCGGTCAGTAATAGCGGAATTGATATGAAGGCAACAGGAACCACGGTCTATATTTCCGGAAGTATCAATCACCCAAGACCAGGTGAGTTCATGGAGCCATTTATACAGGAGGCCCATGAGTCGATAGTTACGAATAATATTCAGGAAATAAAGGTGGATATTACGAATCTAAAATTTCTTAATTCGGCGGGTATCCGGGAACTGGTGGATTGGGTAATGAAGCTCAATCATCTTCCCGAAGAAAAGAAATACAAAATCGAGTTTCTCTGCAGTTCTGAACATAAATGGCAGGAATCGAGTATGTCCACACTCATTTATCTGAATTCCAATTACCTGAGTAAGGTAACAAAGTAATAATAAAACTAAGGAGAAGGAGTATGGAGATCAAGTATCAAAGAAATACAAATGGATATCTTGATATCACATTTCATCCCAAATGGGATTATATCGCGATTACACGGCTTTATGTAGAGAATTTTCTTCTCATTAACATGGCAGATAAGGAAAATATCCATAAAGTAGGCACAGCAGCTTCCGAATTACTTGAGAATGCAAATAAATTCTCAATAGAAAATGGTATCCGTATGATTGTGAAGAAATCAAAAGTAGACAAGATAGTTCTTCTCAGTGTGTTTAATAAAACCACAAAAGAAAATGCGGAAAAGCTTATGAAACGGATTGAGGAAATGGATAAATGGGATTCACTGGATTATTACATATACAGAATGAAGGAATCTGTTAAAAACAAAAAGGAAAGTTCCCAACTGGGGCTCGCACGCATCAATCATGAAGGTCAGGCACAAATATCGGCTTTTTTTGACAAGGAAGAGGGTGTCATAGAAGTAAAAGCGATTTTTTGCATTTAATCATTGCCTGATAGACCAAAATAAGTGTATTTTTTAAATAGAAATAGGTAAAGGGAGGGGTGAAGAAGCATGAGAGGTCCATAAAGGATAAGAAAGGATGAGTGAATGAATAATTATACAAAACTCAGGTCTATTGAATGCGGAATTAATAAAGAATTAACCTATCTTGATATTTCTTTTGATCCAAAATGGGAATATATCCCTCTTGCAAAATCCTTTATTGAAGATTTTCTTACAATTAATATGGTAAATAATGAAGAAATACATAAAGTCGGTACAGCGGCATCGGAACTTCTGGAAAATGCGGTGAGATATAATCATCAAAATGGTATAAGAATGTCGGTTCAGAATGAGGTAGATGAAAGTATGGTATATCTCATTATTATTAACTATTCCGATGAAATGCATGCAAAAAGGCTTTTAAAGCGGATAAAGGAAATGAATAAAAATGATTCGCTTGAGTATTATCTCTTCAGGATGCGGGAATCAATTAGGAATAAAGGAGACAGTCCCGGTCTTGGCCTGGCGCGTGTTTTTCATGAATCAAAAGCAAAAATAACAGCAGAATATAATAAAGAACAGAAAATAGTTGAAGTGAGGGCATCTATTCCACTATAATAAATATCAATTGCACTATAATAAAAAGGAGATCTTATGGCAGGTATTAAAATCGACCCTGTGATAAAAGGTGGTATGGAATTAAAAGCAGAAGGAACAACTGTGTATATTTCCGGCTGCGTTAATCACCCTTCCCCGGGGATGTTTATTGAACCTTTTATCACTGAAGTCCATAATAAGATTCTGGAAAAAAAAATCAAGGAAATCGTGGTAAATATTACCGATCTTCGTTTTTTGAATTCAGCAGGTATCCGGGAATTAGTAGACTGGGTCATGAAATTAAGTGCATTGGAGGAGGGTAAGAAGTATAAGATAAAATTCTTATGCAGTTCAGAGTATCAATGGCAGGAATCCAGTATGACCACACTTGTTTATCTGAGTCCCGAATGTACGAGTAAAGAAACAGCGAACCCCCTGGAATAAGTACCGTGATTTATTTTTAAAGCGACTTGATTTCAGACATATATTTAGCCCCGCACCTGTAACAAACTACGAGGGGTTTTTTCCTTCTGTATGTACGAAAAGCTTCTGCCCGTTCACTGTTCCAAACCTCGCTGATTGTCGATTCTCTTACATTCCCTATAGAATAATCAGGAAAATCCACACAAAAATTTGTATCCCCCCGGGGCTGAATATCAATGAGTTTTTCAATATTATTACAATATGAAGGCCCTACCTGTGTTCCAGGATTTTTAAACCACTCCCTGTATTCATCTTCTGTTAATGACATATAAGGATAATTGTATACCTGCCTAAGGTTTTGAAGGTACTGTGTGTAACCGGCTTTAAAAACACTGAAATCAACACCCGATTCTTCATGATGAAAACCCTTCCAGGAAAAAGCAGGACAATGAAAATGATCTATAAGTTCTTTTTCATATTTTAGTCCCATACTTTCCGGGATATAGTAATAGGGGACAATAGCAATTGTGGGAATAGATAAACTCCGGGCTATATCCGGCATGATTCCCAATCCTTCTAGTGAATAACTGCTTATAGTAAAAGTAATGCTTTTACTTATAAGCCGGTTGTTTTTCTCTTCGTATTTTTTTAACTGGAGAAGGCCTTCTTTAATTCTTTTAAAACAGCCTTTCACCCCTCGAACCCGGTCATGAATATGTTCCGGGCCATCCACCGATATGGTAAGATGAAGATTTCCTATCCTGGCAATATCAGAAGCATATTCATAAAGTTTTGTCCCGTTTGTGTCAATAGAGGTGAAAATTCCTTTACTCTTTATGTAATCCATCAATTCGATAATACCGGGAAAAAGGAAAACCTCACCTCCCCGGAGAAGCAGGGAGGTGACATGATGATCTGCCAGTTCATCGACAAGCCGTTTCCAGTCAGAAATATTCATCTCCTGTTTCAGGTGATTTTCCATGTTATACATATATCCTTCCCTGCTCCACTGGCCGCACATCCTGCATTTTAAATTGCAACGGTTTGTTAAGGTAAAAGAAATTCTATCCGGAAAATCCATTGATATTAATAATACATGATTTGTATAGTTTAAGCAATAAACCAGGAAGATAATTCAGCTTTTAAGAATTGAAACACAAAGGAGTCTGCTTCTTTGTGCCGAAACGATAACCGAGCCGTCGTTTCTTTGTGTTCCAATCCCTGAAATACTTAAAAAATGTCTCCATCTACCCATGTGGACGACATTTCCCGTTATTATGATACACTGTAACAGAATATGCTGCATTGACTACGCCCGCAGCCAAAAGTGCTTGATATAGATAGCGTAATAATATATAAAAAGGAGTCAGGAATAAAAGAAAAGTAAAAGACCACCTGCGGAACAGGTGGCTTTTTCTAAATCAAAAGAATATAAAAGGCATAGCCTTTAAATAAATATAATGAGGAGGAAATGGACGGGGCTGTCTAAA
>JAFGQK010000100.1 GCA_016935735.1 Spirochaetales bacterium
ATCCTTCCTGGATCTGATGTAGTTACAGGTCATAGAGCGTTTCCTGCTTCTCTTGATTTGGGTTGTGGGCGTAGCCAACGCTGTGCAACCTGGTAGAAAGCGGTCAGTCTATTACCGAATACGGTCTGCCTTATCAGTTCCTGTTCGATGAATACAAGGGCTTCTTTTTTTTCTTCCAGGTTGCCGCAGCTTTTTATAAGTCCGAATATTGCATTCGCCGTATCCACCTGGATAACGAGAGCCTTTTTATAAGCATCCTGTGCATTGGCATGTTTTCCCTGGTACTCATATATATCTCCCAGCAGGGTAAGATAATCCGGGTTATCCGCATCAATTGCCAGCGCTTTTATGATTGACTGCTCCGACTTATCGATATGCCGTTGTTTAAAAAGTGAATACGCCAATTCAAAATGTACCCATGCATCATTATCATAATGACCAAGCAGGGTGTTGCAAATCGTTTCCACGGTCTCGGGCCGGTCATTCTTTAGCCATGATATCCTTAGTTGATGCAGGCCAATATGATTCGGGTAACGCCCGCAGATTTCTTCCAGGTAGGAGTAAGAGGCGCTTTTTCCATCAATTTCACCATATAACATGGCGAGGGTGCTATGCGCTTCCAGGGAAAGCGGTTCTATGTTGATGATTTCCCGCCAGAATACAACTGCCTGTTTTTTTTCACTTTTAAACCCGGCCAATTTCGCCGCGGTATACAACCATGTTTTATCCTGTGTCTTCCCCTTTGCCCTGGCTAAATATTCTTCTGCCTGCCTGTATCTGCCGTAACTGGCATAACAATGTGCTGCAAAGGCTAGAAGATTTCCATTATCCGGATGTTCCTGTAAATGAACCTCGAGCACCTGAAATACGTTTCCGGTTTGTTCCAGGATCCTGTATGCATTGATAAGGCTTATGGCCGGGTCGACTGATTTTTTTCCATATCGTTTCACCCGCTGTACAAGGAACTCAATCGCCTGTTCTGTCTGTTTTAAATACCTCGATGCATTAAAGAACTGCTCTGTATATGATTCGTTCTTATCCTCAAGACAGGAGGCAAAACGGAACAGTTCATTGGCTTCTTTATACTTTTTTTCCGACCACAATAATGAACCCATCAATGTTATGGTGAATGCTTCGGTTCTCAGATATCTGAATGTTCTTTTTATCCAGTACAACGCTTCTTCTTTTTTACGGCCGTCTTTCATCATCTCACACGCATATGCAGACCAGAAAACCGGGTTTACTTCCGTTTTTCTGCACAGGCCGGCAAGAATTTTCAATCTTTCCGCATTGCGTCCCATATCGGAAAGGCAATGCATCTTCATATTAATGAGGACAGGATCGCCGGGAAATTGTTCAAGAGAGGTATCGATGACAGCAAGAAGTGCGGGCAGATTTGCATCATATGCGGCTAATACAGATATTGCATTCAGGGTAAGATAATGAGAAGGGGATAATGCTTTCAGTTTTTCTATTTCCCGGGCTGCCTTTGCCCGGTCATGCACGGCAATGGATGCGTTCACTTCGTACAATAAATCATAATAAAACTCGTCAGGAAAGACGATATTTTTGACAAGTGCTTTTTTTTCAGCTGGTATAAGAAGGGTTCCCCTTGGCCCTGAAGATTTAAAATTCGCAAGGTATTTGTCTGCACAAACTTCCTGTGTAAAATAAGCATATGGGTCTCTTATAAATATTGTTTTTTTTACCAGATCATACCCAACAATCGCCTGAAAGTGCCCCGTTTGCGGAAATAAAATGGAAATACCGACCCGGATAATTGCTTTTCATCGATTATAATTCTTTCACTTTGAATCATAAAAAATGATAGTATAACCTGTATGTTCTGTGCAAGTTTTTTTATGGGAAAATACCATATAAATTGTAAAATCATCAGGAAAACAACCAGAAAGTCAGTAAAAGATTATTCTCTTCATTGAGACAAAAGGCCGAAAGAATTGAAGATCTGTCGCATTATTTGTCACATTTTCTTTTCAAAACAGCTTATACAAATTGTGGTACTCTTGCAGCAAGAAAAGTTCAGGAAAGGAGGTTTTAAAAATACGTTTCAATATAACCTGACAGAATTAACTGTCAAATAGTGTAAATTTAAGTAAGGAGAAAAGAATGAAGAAAATAATGAGAGTTTTTTTACTATCAGCCCTGTTATTAAGTATGGCATTTTTTATCGGCTGTTCTCTGACAGAGGACTCCTCTAAGGAAGCAACTGCGGATGATTCCATTCGTGAGGATATCCTGAAAGCTATAAAGGAGAAAGAAGCACAGGGAGACGGTGGAGAATCACGATGGAATGGTTCTACCCATAAAAGCCTGGTACAATACGGTTGTGAGATGATAGGTGTTGAAAATTCCGACTTATGGGAATATTCGGATGACCCTGATTCATTTTCCAGTGTGCATGATGAAGGATATAACGGGTATCCCGGAAAACCGGGGCATTGTTATTTTTACACTTATGATGACGGGAAATGGAAACACCGCACCCCATGGACTTCCATATATGGAGATCAGGACTGGGCCGATTATAATATTCACAGACAGATGGAAAACCTGGTCTACAATTACAACAGGGGAAGTGATGCGTATCTGATGTGCACAGGATATATAATGCATTACATCACTGATATGGGGGTTCCCTATCATGTGTACTGGGGTAATACCCTTTCCAGCACCTGGTACCAGCATAAAAACCACTCGGCATACGAAAATGCTGTAGAGGATAACTGGACCTCGGGGAAAAAATTCCTTCATTTGTTAGGCGGCGGGACATTCATGGCCGATATGTACAATGCATCAACCGATAAAGACCTGATAAAGATCATGTCCAGAATCATAGCGGAACAGACCGGTAGGACCGTAGTCGAGACCATTGGATCCGGCAGTATTAATTTCGATAATTCAAATGTCTATAACAAAACGGTAGCCTCGCTCAGCATGTCAGCCTCCGGCGTTATAACGACCCTTGCGTGGCTGGCAAATTACTTTGGTGTCTTGCAGTATAAAAGCGGGACATATGGTTCCCTTAATGAACAAGGCGAGGAATTGTCACTATCGGCGATTCTCATCGCTAACAGTAAACTTTATTGCGGGGCAAGCTGGAGGAAAAAATACGGCGGGGATATTGATGTAAAAGTATATCGATTCGATTTTGAGGATGTTGAATATAAAGCAGTTGCAATATCAGCTTCGTCCTCTGATAATCCTGAGACCCTGCAATATGTTGCACCCGTGACCGGTATATACAAGATAGTTGCCTATGCGTATACACCGACAACTACCCAGGTAAGCCTTAATGCATTGGCTGTTGTAAAGGACGAAAATAGATATATATTTGATTGATGTTCACAACAGGATGAACCGTACCTTATAAACTACTATCGTGCCTCAACGGATGTTGAGGAGTGTTCAACAGTAGTTGAACCCCAATAGTTTGTTAAAAACAAGGTGGTGTTCAACAGTAGTTGAACCCCAATAGTTTGTTAAAACCTGCCCCCATTAATTGGAGTGCAGGTTTTTTTTGATTTTCATTCATTAAAAAGTTTTTTACAGCTTTACCACGCTTCAAGAAATCATTATTATTCCCTCACTTAAACAGAAAATTTGTTGCATTTTTTTTTCAAATAACTTAAGCAAATTGTGTTAAACATTGTTTTTCAGGTATTTCCCTTACTATTAATAAAGGCTTTTTTGTCGTGTTGCATTGCTTTTGGAAGAATTTTTAAAAAAGTAGTGATTTCAAGATGGAACAGGGAGTCTGCATACTTTTTTACCGCGCAAGCCAGCCGCCGTCGACTGCAAGGGCATATCCGTTCACATATTTTGAAGCATCGGAAGCGAGGAACACGGCAGCACCTTTCAGATCATCCGGGGTTCCCCAGCGGCCTGCAGGGATTCTTTCTGTTATTTCTTTATTCCTGATCTTATCTGCCCTTAAAGGGGCTGTATTCCGGGTAATCATGTACCCGGGAGCAATTGCGTTTACATTGATTTGATACTTTGCCAGTTCATTGGCCAGTATCCTGGTTAATCCCATAAGACCGCTTTTACTCGCCGTATAGGAAGAGACCCTTATTCCTCCCTGAAAAGAAAGCATTGATGCAATATTGATTATTTTACCGCCTTTTTTTTGCCTTATATACACCCTGGCAACACCCCGGGATAAAAAAAAGGCCGTTTTTAAATTGATATTCATTACATCATCCCAGTCTTTTTCCGTAAAATCAATTACTTCCTCTCTGCGGATTATCCCTGCATTATTGACAAGGATATCGATCTTACCGAAGTTATCCAGGGTTTTTTCGATTATATCATGAACAGGTCCGGTGCTTATTAAATTCGCTTTTATGCTTAAAAATCTTCTTCCCAGTTTTTTAATATACCTTTCCGTTTCCAAAGTATCCGTGGTATTGTATACTCCTGCGATATCTGCTCCGGCTTCTGCCAGACCATATGCAATGCCCTGTCCAAGCCCTGTACTGCACCCGGTAACGATCGCTACCTTATTTTCCAATCTGAATTGTTCAAGTATCATTATTCAAACTTCCTCACTTATTGTCATTTCAGTTCCGGCATTGGAACATGATCCATATCGGAAAATGCCTGGTTTTCTCCTGCCATGCCCCAGATAAAGGTATAATTTTTTGTACCTACACCGGAATGGATCGACCAGCCTGGCATGATGACCGCTTCCTCGTTCCTGACCACGATATGCCGTGTTTCACCCGGCTCCCCGATGAAATGAAAAACCACTGTGTTTTCCGGCATATAAAAATAGAAATAAACCTCCATTCTTCTTTCATGGGTATGGCAGGGCATCGTGTTCCAGACATTATTCGGTTCGAGGATCGTCACTCCCATAACAAGCTGACAACTCTGTATTGTCGCCGGATGTATGTATTGATAGATTGTCCTTTTATTTGATTCTTCCAGGCTGCCGAGTCTGATTGGGGTTGCCTTTTCAATAGATATCTTCTTTACCGGGTATTGAATATGAGCAGGGACACTGTTAAAATAAAACTTTGCCGGATTATTACTTTCAATGCTTTTAAAGGTTATTTCTTTTGTACCTTTCCCAATATAAATTCCATCCCTTGATTCCAGCAGGTATTCTGTTCCATCTGCCTTAATACTTCCTTTTCCCCCGATATTGATAATGCCCATCTCTCTTCTTTCCAGGAAAAAAGTTACCCCTATTTCCTTCCCTGCTTCCAGGGAAAGTTCCTTTTTTGCAGGAAGAATCCCCCCGATGATGATTCTGTCTATATGACTGTAAACCATTTTTATTTCATCTTGTTTAAATATATTTTTAACCAGAAAATTATTTCGCAATTCATCGGTCGTAAGCCTTTTTGCATGTTCAGGATGAATTGGATGCCGTATCTCCATATATAAACTCCTTATTACATTTTTATATCCCGGATTGGTTACGGGCTCAAGCCTTTGTTATGATAGGAATCTTTCCATTTTCTGTCAAGAGTCTTGAAGATGAGGGGTGCGATTTCCAAATCGGGTTTTTGGAACCACCGATTACACCGATTGATTAAATCCGAGAAATCTGTGGAATCTGTGGTTATTTATTTTTCTTTGTCAATAGGGCTTGCCCGATATCGAATTCCCACACGACTCTTTCTTACCGGATAGATACCGGGTTTATCATCACTGCCTTCTCTTGGACGATACATTTTAAAGAATGTTTTAGAAATAGTCATTGATGGGAGAGCCAGGTGGAAGATAGAAAATGAAGGATTTAATACATTAAAAAACCATGGTTATCACCTCGAACATAATTTCGGGCACGGAAAGAATAATTTATCGGAAGCACTTTTCTTGCTGAACTTATTAGCATTTTTCTTTCATCAGATATTTGAATTGACAGATATTATCTACCAATCTGCCCGTGCTGAATTCAGTGCCCGTGTAGAGTTTTGGAATGCAATCCGCTCTGTTTTTCCTTTTTTCTTTTTTGAATCCTGGGAGCAAATCCTTAAGAAAATGAATTCGCCCCGCATACCAGCTTAAAGATAGATAGCTTAATTGCTTTCTTATAAGTACTTTTAAATAGCAAGTGCAGGGGATAGTATGCAAAAAGTCTTTGTTATTGGCGGTTATCTGATAAATATGAGAAAATAGTATGGAAAAAATTATAGGAAAAATAGCCGCTACAGAAAAGGCACCCACCACAATTGATTTTTTTTACTTTTGGACAGATAAACAAAGAATTTTAAATCCTTTTGATGTTATAAAAGTTGAGCATATAGATAATTCGATTACATTTGGTGTTATTGAAGAAATATCACATATTACTGATTCAGATAGTTATTTAAGTAATTATATATCAAGTGATTTTGGCGATGTTACCGCTGCCACCAATATGCAAAGAATAGGAATGAACTTTGTCAAAGCAAAGGTTGTTTGTAATAATAAGAATATTTACACTCCTGTTCTTGATGGAAGCAAAGTATATTTAGCGAATAGTAATGAGGTTTTAGAGGCTTTAGGACTTGATAAAATAGAGAATCCTCTGCCTTGTGGGTATATAGAGATGTATAGAGACGAAGATAAAATAACTTTGCCTGTTCATTTTAATTCACAATTCCTCATTGGTCCTGACGGAGCTCATTTAAATATATCCGGGATTTCAGGATTGGCGGTAAAAACTTCGTATTCCATGTTTTTATTAAAAGCTATTCAAGTTAAGTATTTGGAACAAACAACTTCGAGATTAAGCCGTTTACGATAATTTCAGGTGTAAATAACTCCGGGAAGTCCTCATTTATTCAATTCTTACTATTGCTCAAGCAGACGATTGAATTAGATTCTTCCAATATACCATTTTTTTTAGGCGGTGAATTATATAAGGTGAGAGAATATGAGGATATAATTTACAATAAAGATTTTAAGAACAGATTGAAAGTCTTATTCGAGTTCTGTAAAAATGAAATCATAAAGATTAATAGCCCGGTTATGGCTATTTTCAATCAGTATAGTGATTATAAGGTTTTAGCTTCGGAAAAATTTTCAGAAATAATTAATGAAATCAAAGAATGTGGATTTATAAAAAACACTAAATTCATTGAGTCTAACTATCTTGATATTTCTATGATCAATTTGAAAAAAGGTTTAAATGACCGCGCTTATATCAATAAATCCTTTTCTTTAATTCAATTCCTTTTACGAAAAATAAAAAATAAAGAGCAACAGGATTTATACAATTTATTGGATAAATTTGATCTTTTGAAGATTGAAACAACAACAAAGGAGAAATTACTTACTATCTACCCAAAAATAAAAAATCTATTTGAAAAATATAGAAATAAGATCCCGAAACAACGATATGTAGATTTTAACCAGGGACTTGACGCACGACTTTTAGATGAAAAGAAAATGCAATTATTAAGTGAGATACCAATAAAGCCTTTAAGAATTGCTTTTGACAGTATGAAATACGAGAAGGTATATACAAGGTCAATTAAATTAGCAGCAAAATATGGGATAAGTAATTTATCAAATTATCTCTTGTATAATGAAACTGATAAGCCAGAAGAACTTTATCAAAGACTGGAAATAAATATTAATCTTTGTGAAGAATTAAGCATTAATATTTATTCTTTTCCAATGAAATTTCATCCTATAAATGGTGATAAATGGTATAAAAACAGGGATTATTTAGGAGTATATTGGAATAGAAAATTCATCAGGGCAATACAGACAATTTTAAATGCAACAAAAGGAAAAATTGGGAAAGGACGAAGCTTTTTTTATAAAGCATTTGGGGATAACCTTGAAGAATATTTTAAAATACTTATTATGCCGGAACCTTATATTCTTTATAGATATTTTTTTGAAGAAAAAGGATATACTGGAAAATGGTGGAAAGAATTCAATAGCTTTAAAATATCAGATAAAGAGATCATTAAAAAAATCATATATACTAACGATTTTAAAGAAAACTCAAGAACTATTTCAAATACAGCAATAAAAAAATTTATAAATGAACATTATCTGGTAAGCAGACTGGACATTGAAAATCCCAATTCCAGATATTATAACGAAAAAAAGGAATACGATAAGATAAAGAACTATGAATTGTAAGCAACCAGATGTAATTACTCTATAGTTTGTACCGTATGGACATCAGTCCGTACGGAAAGGCCAGGCCGGGAAACCTTCTTTATTGAATAAATTCGGTTTGGCGCTTCCCCGCCAGGCAAAACGAACGGCAACAGGTGCTGGTATATCTTCACTTTTCACAAGGACTGTATTCCCGGAAATCGATGCCGATGCAGGAACAAATTTCATATCGGCACCGGCAATAGTAAACTCGGCAAGGGGCTTACCATCCCCGGAAACAAGGCCGCTGCCGGCATGGGTAAAGGAAATCACCGCGGTGCTTCCATCAATATGCATCTCTTTATAAACAGGGCCGGAATAGACAATATCGTTTCTTCCATAGGTCTTTACCATGGCCAGGAGAGCCAGCCTTTCTCCGATTGTTCTTTTCTGTTTGGGATGAATATCGATCAGATCGCCGGTATCGATGCCCGTTACCATCCCTGTCTGTGGAATCGACAGGCATGCTTCCTGTGCTTCCCACATTTTCGGAAGAAGGGCGTCGTTTCCGTAGTTGTACGGGGGGAGCTGGACAAAGTAGAAAGGAAAATCCCCCTGGGCAAATATCCTTCTCCACCCGGTAATAAGGGCATTCATCTTTTCGGTGTACAGCGTTCCGTCACCGATATTGGATTCCCCCTGGTACCACAGAACTCCCCGTATAGCGAAAGGTACTACCGGGAAAACCATTGCATTATAGAGCGTTGCGGGTTTAAGCTGCGAGTAATCATACATACCTTCAAATGGATGTTTTGCCTCCTTGTTTTTTTTCTTTTCTTCTGCATATGTCCGGTTTGCCTTTTCCAGCATAGCATACTGCCGGGTAAAAACAGGGAAACTCTTTAATTCCTCCGGCGGGACCCATGGGTGAACCGGGGAACCACCATAAGCGGATTGAATAAGTCCGACAGGAACTTTCAATTCATGAAAAAGCTTTCTCCCGAAAGTAAACGCCACGGCGGAGAAACCATACCATCCCCCGGTAGTCATTGCTTCCCGGCTGGATTCTTCCCAGTAGAAAGAAATTTTTTCCGCGGGAAAGGGTTTTGCATCTTTTGCAATAAGAGACAACCTTATTTCCGGGTATGTAACATCCTTAAGTTCATTCTTCCTGTCATAAATCGCAGACATGCCCATTTCCATATTCGACTGGCCTGAACAGAACCAGATTTCCCCGACCAGTATATTGCGCAGGGTAATGGAAAAATCCTCACCCGCTTGTATTTCATCTTTACCAGTAAGGAGATAGTCCATCGTCATTTCCCGGGAATCAAAGGATGCTTCCATAGGATCAAGATATACCATCCATGACCCATTTTTATCGGCCGGGGCAGTTTTTTCCTGCCCGGCAAAGGTCACTTTTATTGTTTTCCCCGGCTGGGCATTTCCCCATACAGGTACTTGCTTTTCCCTTTGAATGACCATATTGGTGGTAAATACCGATGCCAGGGTAATCTTTGATTGTATGATATGACCGGAACCCAAAGAATTACAGGAAAAACAAGAAAATAACACAGTTAGTGTTCCTATTGCAGTCATCATCATCGTACTCATTTCCCATGTGATTTTTTTCATATTATTATTCACTTCCCGCTCCTTTGACTATCATCTCTTTTTCTTAAAAAAACCCGATAACGGTTTATGTCACGTTAGCATGATACGAATTCTTTTGCAACAATTATTGCTGTCCTGGTGTTTGGCTAATATTTAGCAGCCAGAAATTTTTAATAATTAATAACTCGACTTTCGCACATTTAATTACTTATCCTATAAATAAT
>JAFGQK010000101.1 GCA_016935735.1 Spirochaetales bacterium
CGAATTTCACTAAAAGGGACTTTTTATCCGCTTTTTTGAGAAACCGGCAATATGAAGATATATGAGTGTTGTCTTAAGGCTTTTATGACCAAATTGGAGTGACGGCGCAATTTATGGAGAAAAAATTGGACATTCATATTCGTAAATTAAACTCCAATACGGATGCTCCTATGGATTTATTACTTCTTGCAGATCCATCGGAAGAATTGGTAAAAAGCTATCTCAAAAAGGGAATATGCTATACCGCTCAAATGAATGGTGAAACAGTTGGTGTTGTTCTCATTATGGAGACAAAACCAGTTTGCGAAATCGCATCCTAAAGAATCCAATGGTATTTGACTTATACTTATTGTTATAGTACTATATAGTAAAATCGGGAACCGGCATAAAATGGGTAAAAGGAGTTTTCATGGCTATCGATCTTGATGAACTGGGAATAAGAAAACGGAGTTATTCATGGGAAGAGGGTCACGCAAGAACCGTTACATTCGTGGTAACAGAGGATTGCCAGCTCAGGTGCAGGTATTGTTATGTCCACGGCAAAAATAACCTGAATAAAATGGATGTAAGTGTGGCGGAAAAAACAGTGGAATACCTGATAAATGAACGGGAACTTTTTAATGATAAATCCATTATTTTTGATTTTATCGGTGGTGAACCCTTTCTGGAGGTGGAGCTTATTGATGAAATCAGCGATTATATAAAACGAAGATTATTCGAGAAAGATCATCCCTGGTTCAACAGTTACCGGTTCAGTTTTTCCACCAACGGTATATTATACGATGATCCCCGGGTGCAGAAGTACATCGAAAAAAACAAATCCCATATCAGTATCGGGATTACGATCGACGGGACAAAGAAAAAACATGATCTTCAGCGGATATATCCCGATGGAAAGGGTTCATATGATGACGTGGTACGGAATGTTCCCTTATGGCTTGAACAATTTCCCGGTTCCGGTACAAAAGTCACTGTTGCAAGCGATGATCTGCCCCTTATCAAGGAAAGCGTTCTGCATCTCTGGTCCCTTGGAATCAAGGAGGTAAATATAAATTGCGTATTTGAGAATGTCTGGAAAGAAGGGGATGATAAAATACTCGAGGATCAGCTTACCCAGCTTGCAGATGTTATTATCGATAATGACTTCTATGTTGATCATTACTGTTCATTTTTTTCGGATTTTATCGGGAAACCCCTGGATATTTCCAATAATACAAACTGGTGCGGAAGCGGAAAGAAAATGCTCGCAGTGGATTGCAGGGGGAATTTCTATCCATGTAACCGTTTTCTTCCCTTTACCATGTCCGGCAAGAATATACGAAGTGTGGGCAATTGTCATGACGGTGTGGATTTGAACAAACTAAGACCATTCTTTGCCCTGGACAGGTTAAGCCAGAGTCCGGAAGAATGTATTACCTGTGAGGCCGCAAGCGGTTGTGCGTTATGTGTAGGACTTAATTATGATGAATCAGATACGGACACTATTTACCAGCGGGCGACTTTTATATGTGAGATGCACAAAGCCCGCTGCAGGGCAAATCACTATTACTGGGATAAATTACTCACAAAAAAAGGTGTAAAAAAAGGTACTTGATTTTATGTTGGTTTTTATATCAATAATGTATTATATCACACTTTTCCCGGAGATAAGATTATGTTAAAATACCTTATTGTTATCCTGAATAGAAATGCACCATCATTCTGTTATTATGAAAACAGGAAAGATAAAACGGGAAACCAGGAACTCATGCCCATGGATACATTCAAAACGGTTCTTGATTTCGCTTTATCAAAGAACCTTTCAATCAATTTCCTTGGAGTCAATAAATCATTACCCGATACCTACAGGGAAGAGATTAATCAATATAAAAACCATGTAAAATTCATTTCCCTGGAAAATGACGATGGTGACACGGATAATATCCTTATTATAAACAGTTCGCAAAAGGATATGATAAAGGACATAAAAACCAGTTCATTCAGGAATATTATTCTTCGTGTCGAAAAAGAACACCTTAAAGATCTTTTTTCCATTGTTCAATCCTTTCTATATAAATGCAAAAGGCTCAATCTCTGTTTACTCGATGCTTCCAGTTATGATATGGATGATCTGAAAACCTATAAATCCGAACTGGATAAGACAGGGAATTTCCTTGTTTCCGAATACAAAGCCGGTAACCCTGTGGAGTTCAGTTTTCTTACGGACAGGATCCTTTTAAATAAAATGAATAACTGTAATGCAGGAATTGAACATATTACCGTGGGAACGGATGGTAATTTTTATATATGTCCCGGTTTTTTCCATAATGTGGAAAACAGTGCAGTGGGAAACCTTAAAGACGGGATAAAAATACTGAACCAGCAGCTTCTTCAACTGGATCATGCACCTATCTGTTCAATATGTGATGCATTTCACTGCAAACGATGTATCTATGTTAATAAACTATCGACCTGCGAGGTAAACACACCATCATACCAGCAATGTGCACTATCACACCTGGAGAGAGACACCTCCCGTATCATGCTTACGAAACTGAAGGAAATAGAACCATTTAATGTAATACCCCCGATAGAAGAACTGGATTATGTTGATCCCCTTCTTGTGCTTACCGGCAAGGTAAAAAAGAAAATGCCGGGAGAACAACCGGATGGAAAAATATCCGGGAAAGAAAAAATAAACCTGAAGGATAGTTTTATAACAGTGAAAGATCATGACCGGATCATAAAACTTCCCCGTTTAAAACAGGTAATACCCGGCCAGGATGCTGGCCGGGAAGAACCCGGGAAACAACTCAAAGAACAGAAAATAGTCAGAAAACAGACAGGGGATGAACTTGACACAGAGACGGTGAAAGGATTACTGTTAGAAATATTAAAAACACAGAAACGAATTCTGGCAGTGCTGGAAAAAGGGTCAGGAGGTCAATAAGAATGGCAAAGGATGATAATATAATAAACTTCGGTAATAAAGAAACTGCCCGGGAAAAGAAAGAAGTAGGAAATGTGACATCAGAGGAAAGAGATGAAATAAAAGCCCTTTTTGAAAGAAAAAACGGAATTTCAGAACTCACCAGATCACTTATCAATATCCCGAAATCCGAACTTGAGGACAGCTATCTTTATGAAAAACTAATAACCGATATGGGGAAAGTGGCCTCCCGGTTTCAGAAGTGGTGGGATACCATGCATGAAAAATACAAATGGGAGAGTATTCCCGGTTATAAATGGGAAATCGATTTTGATACATGTAAAATATATATGAAAAAACAATAGGAATCAGGAGGTTTACGATTATGATAGGTTTAGGAGAAATATTAATCTTTGGGGGGGTTCTGGTCCTTATTTTCGGAGCCACCCAAATACCCAAAATCGCGAAATCCCTTGGAGAAGGGCTTAAAGAATTTAAGAAATCCGTAAAGGAAGCAAAAGAAATGGATGAAGAGGAGAATCAGGAGGAAAAAAAGCCGAAAGAGGAGAAGTAATTCTTACCTGATTCCTTTACAATAAAGATACAATGAGTAAAACAAAAGTAATGACATTCTGGGAGCATGTTTACGAAATCCGTAACAGGCTTTTAGTGGTTTTAGTTTCCATAGTGATATTCTCAATAGGGTGTTATATTATTTTCCCGTTTCTTTTTGAAGTCATTTACAGTACCATTGGAGAAGAACTTTATGTAACTAAAATTGCAGAAGGATTTATAACCAGACTCCGCATCAGCGTTCTGGGCGGGGTATTATTATCGATCCCGCTTTTTCTTTTCCAGGTAATCCTGTTTGTCTTTCCGGCATTAAAAAAGAAAGAGAAGATATTCATGCTGCTTATCATGATTAGTACCTTTATCCTCTTTCTTTTTGGTATTATTTTTGCCTATAGATCGGTATTACCGGTTTCCATACAATTCCTTAAATCAAAGGCTTTTTTCCCGGATAATGTTAATAGACTTATTTCATATGAGATGTTCATCGGATTCTTTTTCCAGTTTCTCATTGGCTTCGGGGTTTGTTTTCAATTTCCCGTCATCCTTATCTTTCTCATGAAAATAGGTGTACTTAAAATAAAAACCCTTATTAAAAGTTTCAAATTTGTTCTTGCCTTTATATTTCTTTTTGCAGCAATCATTACTCCCCCGGATATTATGTCGCAGATACTCATGGCAATTCCAATGACCATCCTTTATTTACTCAGTATTCTTATAGGCAAATTATTCGGATTGGGAAAATAAATGTCTGGACCAGATACCAGATTACAAAAAGAAGTCCTTGTACATAACATCAGAATTGGAAGAAATAATCCTCTTGTTCTTATTGCAGGACCGTGTGTTATTGAGAATGAAAAAATAGTTCTTTCTATTGCAGAAAAGATTTGTCATATAGCCGGCACATACCGGATCCCTTTTATATTCAAATCCTCATACGAAAAGGACAACCGGTCAACTGCTTCATTATACCGTGGACCGGGGCTTAAAAAGGGACTCAATATATTACGAAAAGTAAAGGAAGAATTCCATATTCCTGTTCTTTCCGATGTACACCGGGAAAGTGATGTCCGGGAAGCAGCTGAAACACTCGATATCATCCAGATTCCGGCATTCCTCTGCCAGCAGACAAGTCTTTTGTTAAAAGCCGGGATGACAAAAAAACCGGTAAATATCAAAAAAGGCCAGTTTCTTGCCCCGGAAAATATGAAAAGCCCGGTGGGAAAGATAGAAAGCACGGGAAATACGGATATACTCCTTACTGAAAGGGGAACATGCTTTGGATATAACAGGTTGGTATCGGATATATGTTCAATACCAATAATGCAGGCAATCGGATATCCTGTTGTCTATGATTCGACTCATATTATACGGGTTTATGGTGTACCGAGCAGTGATAAAAAGGGAGGGCTTCCCGGGTATATAAGCCATCTCACCCGGGCAGGGGTTGCCGCGGGGTGTGATGCGATTTTTATCGAAACTCACCCGGAACCCGGGCAGGCCCTCTGTGATGCAGCAAGTATGTTAAAGTTGGAGCTTCTCCCCCAACTTCTTGAAGAGGTACTGCCAATCAGTAAAATCGTAAGGGGAATGCAGATATGAGTTATCATGCGGTAATTTTCGATATGGATGGTCTTATGTTCGATACAGAACGGTTATCATATGCAATGTGGGAAAAGGCCGGGAAAGAAAAAGGCTACAGTATCCCTGAATCTGTCTTTTCAGAGATTACCGGATGCAATGTAACGGAAACGGAAAAAATATTAAAAGGCAGGCTGGGGCAGAATTTTCCATACCACGAATTACGAACGATCCGGCTTATATACACGGATTATTATCTGGAAAAAGAGGGGGTGCCGGTAAAAAGGGGCCTTTTTCCCCTCCTTTCCCTGCTTAAGAAAATGGGTATAAAAAAGGCTGTTGCCACATCAACAGAAAAGGCAAGGGCGGTAAAATTAATTTCACTGGCGGGTATTTTGCAGGATTTTGATTGCATTGTCGGGGGTGATGATGTTGAAAAGAGTAAGCCGGAACCGGATATCTTCCTGGAAGCAGCAAGGCGGCTTAAAACAGACCCCGCAGGATGTATTGTGTTGGAAGATTCGGAAAGGGGTGTGTTTGCCGCACTTAAAGCCGGTATGTTTCCCATCATGGTTCCTGATATGAAGCCTGCACCTCGTATCATCCTGGATAAAGGGATTCCTGTATACGCAACCCTTGATGATGTTGTAAAGCTGCTTGAAACTCTTCAACATAGTTGAAAAGCCCAATTGTCGTTTTTATAAGGTATTATTACGTTTGTAAAACAAAAGAAAAGGAATATTGGCAGGGAAGCAGGATGAGCAGGTTGTATTAAAGGGGTATAGAATGAAATACAGACTTCTTAAATCGGAAAAAATTCCCGTACCAGCAGGGGACAACAAGATTATCTACATTATACCACTCTCCTCTTCCCATAAGCAATATGCGGTTATCTACCCGGCTATTCCCGCGGGTCAACTGCTTGATGACATTTTCCAGGAAAGGGTCGGATTACACCGGTTCAGGGGATGCCCGGACAATGCTGTTGGCAAAGTAAAGCAGGCTTTAATCGATATGATCCACAGTGAGTTAAAACAATCCTCTGCAAAGCAATCCTCTATGTGGATTATCGGGATTGCTCTTATAGGATTTGGTGTTTTTGACCTTTTTTTACCGGACCCTTTGATCCTTGTCGATGAATTACTTATTCTTGCCGGCGGGGGCTGGATACTTGCCAGCGGATTAAAATTAAAGAAAATACATACAGTCCTGAAAGATAAACATGACAGTATTGTAAAAAAAATAACCGGTCTGCCTGTTATTGAAGACAACCTCTGTTCAGGAATCTTTGCATCAATCCAGGCAAAAGATGAGCGGTTAATGAAGGAGTTTAAAGAGAATTTTTCAATAGAAAGCGTGAAAGACAGGATTGAAGTGGAAACCAGGTGGTATGTGGATTATATCAATATTGAGGAACTTATAAATACCGGGCAGGTACTCCCATTTGATGTGAGAAATATTATGAACGGACTTGACTGCATAATTCCCTTAAAGAAAATTGTATACCTGGAAGAAAAGATTCATAATAAAATGGTAAAAGGGGAAAATACCGCAAGACTCTCCCGGAAACTCAAGATAATAAAAAACCGGGCAAACCGGGATTACGGATTTTCAGAAGATGCACTTACCGTTTATTCGGAATTTTACAAATCAGCTTCTGCCTATTTTTTTTCAAAGGGTGAAAAGTTGTAAATAGTTTTATACTAGTGTTTTGACCAGGATATTTTAGCTTTATTGGATAATTAAGGGAGTAAAGATAACTATACGAATAACGAATAATAACATAACTCTTGTCGTCAAAACACTTAAGCTTTGACCATTATACTGGAATGTTAGACATGGTTATTATTGTAATAATTGATAATCAAGTGGTCAAAGCACTATAATAAAAAAGCAGTATGGTGATAAAGAATGTTCAACATAGTTGAACTCCAATTGTTACCTGAACAAGGTGACCATCACCACACTGCTTTACTCCACTTCTCTTAAAAATCAATTATGGCTGCACAAACCGGCCGAGAAACAAAACCGCTCCTGTATCATCATTGTAAATGGCAAAGATAAAAGGCCTGTTAATCGTCATTGTGGCCGATGGGGGAATTGATACCTCACCGACAACAATCGCTGTTGCGGCCGCCGCTTCTGTCCCGATCTCATCCACAGCGACAAAGGCTTTATGGAACACATCGGTAATCACCAGGTTCCGCTGTCCATTAATACCTGAAAAATCCGCCTGATTGTCTGTAAACGCATCAACCATACCCAGGGCTTTAAGAATAGTTTTGAGTGAAGATTCCCATTCATACCCGAATTTCGGCATGGCCAGGGTAACATTATACCTGCTCATAGCCTGCACAATTCCATTAAATGCATCCCGGGTAAGGCTGTTTTCAACACTCTCAAACCTGCCCTGTTCCGGTAAAATAACAATCATGGAGTTCCGTTTTGTTCCCTGGTAATCGAGTTTTACCGCCTGGTATTCCCCGGGAACCCCGGTATACCGTGTAATAAGCGCCTGATGCATTATCGGAATGGTAACAGAGCTCCCGTTTAACAGGTAAAACCCGTCATCCCTGGTATTATCTTCATCAAAAGGATCAAGCCAGTTGGCTTTAAAATAAATGGCATTGGTCAACACAAGTCGTGTCAGGGCATCGATTGAACCGGGGGGGAGGAGATCGTTGATCCTGTCCTCCGTTTTTAAACTTACCCAATCATTAATAAGGAGTCTGCATTGTTCAGGATCACTGATAAAATCCACCAGGTTCATCCCTGCTCCATAGTATAATGCAAGGATATCCAGGAAATCAGGCATAAAGTAATAATCCTTCTGACCCCAGGTACTGTTGGCAATATGGAGTTTTAATTCCTCACCTCTTGTGGGATCGGGATTTTCCGGTTCAGCGGTAAGGGCCAACTCCAGGGCATTGAATGCATTATGAAGGTTATTCTCCGGAAGGGTAAAATGCATGGTTCTGGCCATTTCTGTCTCTGTATTCCCATTAGCACCTGCAAAACACATGCTGAAAGCAAAGGAAATGCTTACAGGAGAAAAAAAGATATTTCCGGTATCGCCTTTTACCTGTCCGTAACAGTCAAAGGCAAACGCATTATTCCCTGCAACCACTTCGTCCAGTTCCCCGGGGCCTGGATCGGGTGACATATCACGTTCAAGATCCGATTGCAGAATCTCGATATCCCCGTGAGCAGAAACCGGGAATTCGGTAATCAATCCCACATAATACTGGGCTATAAGAAGGGCATCCACAATATCAATATCACCGCTCCCGTCCACATCCGCTGCTTCCGGGAAAGCAAAGGTCTGAATAAGCCCGACATAATACTGGGCTACCAGGAGGGCATCGATGATATCAATGGACTCATCACTATTCACATCTCCGTACTTTATTGGAGTCTGTGCATACAGGGAAAAGCTCTGTATAATAAAGAGCAGGACGATTACGCATGTTAAACTTTTTCTTTTCATTTTTCACTCCTTTTTGTATAATATCAAAGTTATTGTATCATAAACATGGTAAAATTCAAGTTTTTTTTGCTTTGAATGTTTTGAATATTTAAAATAAGCTAATTCCGTTTTTTGTTGACAAATCTGCATTTTCTATGCAAAGTCTATGTCACCAGTCTTACAATCCTGTATACTTTTTCATACCTTTTCTACCCTATTTTCATCCTGATATATCTGCAAATCTCACGTTTTCTCTGTGTTACTATGGGTGAAAATCTTGGTATTATTCCAGGATTTTCAACCCGTAACACGTGCGTTGGCCGGATCCTTTCTGGATCTGATGTAATTACAGGTATAAATTATTTCCTGCTTCTCTTGATTTGGGTTGTGGGCTCAAGC